>NZ_JABUZE010000184.1:0-36627 GCF_014897805.1 Halomonas sp. 3F2F | reverse complement strand
TGGTACTTAGGCAGCAACGACCGTATTTATGCAGCGTTTCCTTAGATAGGAGGCAGGAGTTGTTAGATTTTATTAAAGATAGGTATGGGGTGGAGCAAATTAGCCATCTTGATAAAGATCTAATATTTTACGAAAATAAAAGTATAACAAAAAGAAATGTTGTCTTGATGAGAGGGAATGTTTTAAAAAATCATATTTCAAAAAATGAGTTGGTGGATGAAATTGATGGTTTGTGTAAAGATATTTCGAGAGGAGTAAGAGAGACTGTTGAGTCTTCAAGTAATGGTGAGGGTAAGATTGAGTTAAATGTTGAAAGCGAAGCAGTTGTTGCTGTATTGAGCTGCTTGTCAGAAATTATGGGAGATAAAGTAAAAGAGTTTAATGTTCGTTCAGACTACTATTCTAACATATTGGGGATTTGTATTTTTTTTATAATGTTTGGGTTTTTCTTCTTTGTTTGGAACTTAATAAAGATATGAAGTTATTGTTTGTTGATACAGATAACCACCGTATGACAGCCGTTCTGAAAAGGGCGGCTCCCAACCCAATAAAGCCGACGACATAGCGCGCCACCATAGGCGTAGCTAAAAATATGTGCTGGTGGCCTCATGCTTATCTCAAAGGATATCGAGCGCGTGCCTTTACTCTAGCATTGCGACGCTCTAGGTCAGTTTGACGTCGGTTTATATGTGGTAAATAAAGGCGCAGACGGGGTGATATCGTCACAGGGCGGAAAGGCTGAGAAGCCAGAATGTACAGGCAGTGTGCTGTAACGTGATTAAGCCAATGCTTCAAAATCCGCCGCCTTTACGGGTGTGCCAGTTCGAGTCTGGCCACCGGCACCAAATTCAAGGGCTTAGCGATTTATCGCTAAGCCCTTTTTTTGTGGTGCGCCAAGCTTGCTACACCATCAAAAGATACCCCACTTGGTTAGTCTGGGTATTTTTCTTTGCAGCATTAAAAATATCTTCGATATGGCGATGCTGGATAAGAGAGAGTTAATCCAATTGGCTCGCCAACACCGATAAGGTATTAGGCGCAAGAAGTTGTGAAAGAACTTCAGGCTCGGTTGCGCCTGGTGCGTACCATAAGTAGAGAGGTACCCCTGAACGGCCGTGCTGCTCCAAGAAAGTGGTAATGGCGGGGTCTCCATTAGTCCAATCGCCCTTCATTGTGATCACTTCCGCCTGTTCGAATGCTTGTTGCGTGCGGGGTGTGTTGATGGCTCGCTGTTCGTTGATTTTGCAAGTGACGCACCAGTCTGCCGAGAAGTAGACCAAAATGGCGTGACCTTGTTGACGAAGTTCGGCCAATCGGTTCGCATTGAAGTCGAGTGGGCGTGTGTCGGCTGAACTTACGAGCGGATTGGGGTCTACCGCTTGCGGGATAAAGGCGCCAGGAACGAGCACGCTTCCAGTCAGCGCCAGCCCGGCAGCGAGTCCTGCCGGTAGCCAGCTTAACCGCTTGGCGCTGCGTTGACGTAGTCCGGTGAACCAAAGCCCTATCGCCAGCAACATGATCAGAGCGAGGCTCGCAATCATGCCGTTGTGGCTGAGCTGGCGGCCAAGCACCCAAGCCAAGGCTAAAGCGGTTAGGAACATGGGGATGGCCATGATATGCCGGAAGTTGGCAAGCCAAGGACCAGGGCGGGGAAGTAGGCGGCGCAATACCGGCACGAAACCAAGCAGCAAAAATGGCAGGGCAATGCCCAGGCCCAAACCAGCGAATACTGTCAGTGCGGCAAACGTGGGGAGCACCAAGGCTGCGCCAAGAGCCGTGGCCATAAAGGGACCGGAGCAAGGCGTTGCGACGAAGGCGGCCAGTACGCCTGTCCAGAAGGCACCGGCTACACCGTCCTGGCTTGCTAGCTTGCCACCGGCATTGATGGATCCCAGCTCAAAAAGGCCGGCCAGATTAAAACCGATGGCCGCGGTCAATAGGGTCAGCACCAGGAGGACTCGCGGGTCTTGCAGTTGGAAGGCCCAGCCAACCTGGGTACCCACTGCACGTAAGGCGATAATCGTCGCGCCAAGTATTAAGCAAACGATAACCACGCCAGCGGTATAGGCTAACGCCTCCCGCCGGGCTTCGCGTTGACCTCCGGTTAAACGCGCAAGGCTAAGCACCTTGAGGCTGAGGATCGGGAAAACGCAGGGCATGATATTGAGCAGAACACCGCCCAATAGGGCGCCGAAGAATGCTGTCAGCAGTAGAGTAGGACTGCCTTGTTCACCGGTGGTGCTGGCGTTGGTGGCACTGGCGATGGTGGTGCTACTGGAGGAGGAGGCACTCTGATATCCGTTGGTGCTCGCCGCTGGCGCCTCAGCGCTATGGCTAACCAGTGTTAAGCCAGTCCCGGTTCCCAGTGACAGCAGCGCTTCGAACGCAGTGGGCGGGCTGTTTGCCGACCAGGCGTTAGCCCGCTGAGTTTCAACAATCAAGACATCGCCTTCACGGCTGAAGATTTGTTCAGCCGCGGGATCCACGATGTTATCGGTGTCGACAAATAAGTGTGGATCATTCAGCGTCACGCTAGCGGGCAAGGGGATGCTGACTCGCAGCCGCGCATCGTTGATCGTCACAAAGCTGGCTTGCGAGCCCAGCGGCCTGGGTAACTCACGCCGCCACTCATCGAAGCGCGCTTTGCGCTCTTGCGTAATATGGCCATCGCCTGCGGTGAGGGTAATGGCAAGCGTTGATTGTTCGGGAACGCAGGCATCCGCACGGCAAGCGAGATAGTTCAAATCGACGGTGATTGGCAGAGGCGTTCCCGGCGCGACCGAACCATCTATCTCAACGGGGAGCAGTAGCGCGTAAGGATGCTCAAAGACATGATTCATCAAGTCGCCGGTCATCAGCGTATGTGGCACTGGAAAGCTGGCATCGCCCACGCTGACACCATCCGGTAATTGCCAGTCGAACTGCGGTGCCAGGCCAATGCTGCCCGGCTGTTTCCAATACCCATGCCAACCTGACTGCGGCTCCATGAAAACGGCTAACGTGCTGGAGGTACCGGCTGCGGGTTGGTCCGTTTCCGCTATCAAGCTGCTCTTGATGAGTAACTCGCCCGAAGTGCCGGGAAACTCTTGAGCAGCCCCGATCTGGGGGAGCAGCATGAACGCCAGATAAAAGAGGACGCAATAGCGGTAAAGGGATCGGGGCATTGGTTATCAGCCCGCTTGAGACGGGCTGCTCCATTGAAAAGTATATCGCGCCGTGGCTGGCGCGAAATGGCGGTAGGTTATTGGCTGATGCGTTCGATGGCTTCGGCGAGCTCGGTATCTTGTGGCCCAAGCTTGTCGGCTACCTTGCCATCGGCATCAATAAGCACAACGGTGGGTATCTGTTGAATGCCGAAGCGGCGGTGTATGTCACCATCGGCATCAAGTAACACGGGAAACGCTGTCTCGGTGGTATCTAAATAGCTTTCGACGTCGGACTCTTTGGTCCAGAGTCCAGAAATAATGCCTACCCATTGAGTCTCCGAGTCTTTACTCAATTGGTTGACGGTTTCGCGAACGCGGCGACAAGCAGAGGCGGTGGCCGGCTGGCTCTCGGCAAGGTAGGACTCACACCATGACGCAAAGAACACCATGCCCAGGGGCTTATCTGTCGCTGTGCGGGACAGGTCGATGGTGTCGCCGTCACGCGTGGTGATATTCATCTGGCTAACCGTCTCGCCTACCGCTAACGCATTGGCGTCGATATCCTCGGCTGTGGCGTCGTGAGTGGCTGTTGATGAGTCGGGCTCAGTAAGTGTCAGTGCTGCTTGTAATGCCTCTTCTAGAGCTTGATCGTCACGATAGCCAATGTGAGTGATGTGGCCACTGAGATCAATCACGACATGCTGCGGGGTAACGCGCAGGTTAAGGGCTTCAGCCAGCGTACCGTCATCTACCGTGATAGGCATCGTCAGGCCCATTTCTTCGCGATACGCACGCGCAGATGCTGCGCTGTCTGCGTAGCCGGTGTTAACGGCGATGACCTGAATGTCATCACCATGTGTTTCCTGGATGGCCTGAAAGCCTGGCATCTGCTGGCGGCAGGGTACGCACCAGGTTGCCCAAAACTTTATATATACCGGTTTGACGCCATACAGGGTGCTGAGATCGATGGTGTCACCCTCCAGCGTGGTAATGGTTAACTCGGGGCCGGGTTGACCAATGAGCGACTCGCCAGCCGCTTTGGCGCGCTGTTCGCCATCGGCGTCGGCATCATAGGCCTGGTCAGATTCCGGTTGTTCAGATTCCTGTTGTTCAGTGGTCTCGGTCGCTAGTGAAGGGCCAACATAGCCGAGCAACATGGCGAGCAGTATCGCCGTTGAAAGCCTGGTGCTGTTTATTCGCATAGGGGAGATCCTCTGGGTAAATGGTTCGGGGCTTGCGCAATTGCTTTGGGCTAGCTCAAAGAACGACAATAAGGTTGCAGACCGATAAAAGCAGCGTGGAGCGTGAGCAGGATTGTGAATGGCATCATGGTCTAAAAAAAGAACCAAGAATGACTGGTTTTTATGTACCATTGCGTTATGAACAAACTTCGCTTTTCGCTTGATCGCCAGGGCAAGCAGTCTCTTTCCGAACAAATACGCTTCAGCATTGCGGATGCTATTCGGCAAGGGCATTTGTATGAGGGCGCGCGGCTGCCTTCATGG
The DNA here is from genome assembly GCF_014897805.1 of Halomonas sp. 3F2F. Classification (NCBI taxonomy): domain Bacteria; kingdom Pseudomonadati; phylum Pseudomonadota; class Gammaproteobacteria; order Oceanospirillales; family Halomonadaceae; genus Halomonas; species Halomonas sp. 3F2F. The sequence continues at coordinate 31,976 of NZ_JABUZE010000184.1, read as the reverse complement.
CGTGATCTGGGCGCGCAGCTGGGTGTTTCGCGGGGCACCATAAAAACGGCTTATGATCGGCTCTGCGATGATCAGCTAGTTGTTTCCAAGGGGGCTGCAGGCACCTTTGTTAGCTCCGTGCTACCCGCAGTGCCAGAGATGGCCGCGGTGGCCTCTCGCCTGCCACTGCCTGACCTGTATCAGGATCTGGATAGTGTTCCCAAGCTTTTTCAAGTCGGCGTGCCAGCACAGGACGCGTTTCCCTTTAAGCAGTGGTCGCGCATCATGCTGCGCTGTACGCGAAAGGCAGTGGCTGAGTCGCTGCGTTATCCAGATCCTCGCGGCGAGTCTCAGCTGCGCAAGGAAATTGCTGCCTATCTAGCGGTATCTCGGGGGCTACTCTGCTCTGCCGAGCAGATCATCATCACCAATGGTTATGCGGGCGCGCTGGGTTTGGCATTGCACTTGCTACGCCTGGATTCACAGCGGGTGTGGGTTGAGAACCCTGGCTATCCGCTAACTCGGCATGCTTTGTCACTGGCAGGATATACATCAGTTCCCGTTCCGGTGGATGATCAGGGAATGTGTGTGGAACAAGGCATAGCGCTGGCCGCGGATGCCCGCTTAGCGATTGTAACGCCAGGCCAGCAAGCCCCCTTGGGGATGCAGTTGTCGCTGAATCGACGCCAAGCACTACTGATATGGGCTAGAGAAAATGCGGGTTGGATCATCGAAGATGATTATCTAAGCGAACTGCAGCTAAGCGGACAAGCAACACCGGCACTGGCCTCGCTGGATCGTGACGGAAGGGTGATTCACATCGGTACGTTTAGTAAGACCATCAGCCCACGCTTGCGGCTCGGTTTTATGGTCGTACCGGCCAAGCTGTCAGAGCGCGCTGGCGATACGGCTGCTGCCTTATCGCCCGCGTCTGCATTGCCGAGCCAGCTAGCCGTGGCGGAGTTTCTGCGCGATGGTCATTACTTGCGTCATATTCGGCGTATGAAACGCTTGTATAGACAGCGACGAGATGGGCTGCTGGCACTCATGAATGGATCGGTCTCACTGAGCGATATGGCAGGTCTGTCACTGATGCTCGCCTTGGAGGAGGGCATGGACGACGTTGCTATTGCCGAGGCTGCCCAGGCTTTTAACTTGGCCCCGATGCCGCTGTCTCCCTGGTATGCCACCCAAGCTGGGGCGCGAAAAGGGTTACTGCTAGGCGTAACCAATCTATCCAGCCCTGCCTGCGAAGAAGGCTATCAGCAGTTGGCAGCGCTTATTGATCGACATCACCGATAGTGGCTGGGCTTTAAATCGATGACACGTCATTAGTCAGTACGCCAGCTTCGATTAGCGTGGTCTGCGCCTGTTGCCACGCTTTGGCGATCGCGGTTTCGCCGAACACTAAGCCCTGCAGATATACGAAGTGGACATCCCGAATGCCGATGGTGTTGAGAATAAGGGTGAGGTAGGGAGTGAGAAAATCGGGTTGTGGGTTATCGCCTTGTAACATGCCGCCCGCGCTCACCAGAACGGTGGTGGGGCGATCGTGCAATAACCCTTGTTTTCCCTCTGAGACGATAAATGTGCGGTTAATACGCACCACGTGGTCTATCCAGAGTTTCAGCGCTGCCGGTACGCTGAAGTTGTGCATAGGCAGCGCGATTAATAAGCGGTTGCTCTGCTCCAACTCACGAATCAGTTGCTCGGACTCTGACAGGGCGGTGTTAACACGATCGCCGATGTTGTGGCTGAGTAGCGCCGAGGAGTAATGATGGGTTAGTGGCGACAGCGGAGCGGCAACTAAATCGCGTTCTATCAACCCCACGTTTGAGTTTCTGGCTGTCTCCTCAGCTAGGATCTTTTGAGCCAAGCGATAGCCCAGCGCATGCTTGCCATGCGGGCTAGCGTGAACAAATAAGGTGTTGTGCATAGACCTCTCTTTTTAAAACCCTCTTCTTAAAACGACAGTGACCTTCTCCTGATTGTCTTGAAGGAGTTCAGCCGATCAATCAGGTGACAGGACGATCCTGGCTTGCGGTCAACTTTTGTTCCTGTACTTGCCTATCTGACGCTGGAAGGCCGTCAGAACCTATTCCTAATATCATACCGCGATAAAAGGCTTTTATTCCCTTCCGTCCTGCGAGCAAGGTCAGTGCAAGTAGCCCGCTGAATCCCAGTGCTAAGCCGATTATGGGGCCAATGATGTAACAGAACAGCACAAGAAATGGCATGCCAACCAGGTAGTCGATGGATTTCACAATTATATGTCGCATGAGGTTTCTCTTTTTTTTGAGCATGCTCAATTTTTAATTGAGCGCGCTCAAAAAGTCAAGCAGCTTTGCTCTGGCCGGCCTTCGAGATGAGACCTGGAATACGGTGGGGAAGGTCTTAATTGGTGGGTAAGATAACCGTGAGCTCGGCTCGAAAGTCGTTGATGGCAGCCTCTCGGCAAGGCTTATCGTGGCTAAGATGGCGGACAAGTGTCATGAGGTAGCTGTTTTCGATCAGGCGCATACGAGTGGCGTCATGCAAAGTCGTTGCGCTTAAGATACAAGGCAGCAGTGAATCGTCGACGTTGCGTAAATAATCAAGGTCCCAGAGTGCCTCTTTCAGCAGGCTACGGCTCAAGGCGATATGATCGAAGTAATAGCGATAGAAGTGGGAGGCCAGCTCAACTAATGCTTCATGCTCGTTGCCGCCCGCCCAACTCGCGAGGAAGGTCTTAGCGATGTGGCTGATCTGCTCTTCCATACCCTCCCGCAAGATATCAATCTTGTTGGGATAGTGGCTGAACACAGTGCCGTCGGCGACACTAGCACGACGAGCGATCTCACGAGTGGTAGTAGAGGAAAAGGAGCGTTCGGAGAACAGCGCCCAGGCAGCCTCACGAATACGCTTGCGGGTGACTTCCTTCTTGCTCATCCTCTCGCTCCCCGAGATGTCCATTGGCTGACTGATGATACCTGCCCACGGCTTAGGCTCAAAGACAGGCGCCTAATGCAAAAAACCAGATTTGTTGGTGAGGGGTATCATCATGTCGCCGAAAGCAGGAATATCTCGAACAGTGATCAATCGTTTGTCGTGCAGGTGCAAATAATAGCGACAGGTCAGACGTCAGCGCGATAATTGACGGGCACCCAATCAAACATCGTGCTGTCTTCGACCACGTACCCGATGCCTGGGAATGCGATATGGCAACCAGCCACCATGTATTTCTCTGCTACCGCTTCGGCAAAGGCCGCTTCACGAGTGATGACCGCCTGGTTCGGGTCAACATCAAAGGCAATCGCCACGCCTGGTTCGTCGAATTGAATGACATCGCCGTGCGTGATGTCACCCCAATAGACGAATTTTTCGCCTTTGCTTTCAAACCATAAGGCACTGTGACCAGGGGTATGGCCTGGGCGGTGGGTTGAATTAATTACGCCTGGAATGGCTGGCATATCCGTGTCGTAGGTTTTAAGCGTGTCGCTGTCGATATAGGGCTTGGTTGACGAGACCGCCTGATCAAAGAACGGCTTAGCGTCTTCTGGGGCCTTGTCACGATTTTCGGCACTAAGCCAATACTCCGCATCCAGTTTCGGCACATGGACTATCGCGTTGGCAAACACCTTTTCACCGTTTAGAACGAGCCCGCCGACATGATCGGAATGAATGTGGGTAATTACCACATCATCGATCTGGTCGGGGTGATAGCCCGATGCGATGATATTGTTTGTCAGTTTACCCAAGGCTGAGCCCATCAGATCACCGGTCCCTGCATCCAGAAGAATCAGCCGATCACCGAAATTCAGCAGATAAGCATTAACTGACAGATGGGTTGGCGTGCCTTGAAACGCATTGGCAAGTGCTGTGCGAGCCTGTTCGGGGGTGATATTCAGGTAAAGGTCGGCGATCGGAAACAGGCCCGTACCATCCGAGAGTGCGGTGACTTCGACATCACCCACCATCAAGCGGTAATAGCCCGGCGCCTGTGTGCCAACTAGCGGTGCACTGGCTGCAGCGTGTAATGGGATGAAAACGGTGCTGGCGGCTGCACCCACGGCCATAGCAGCAAGCGAACCTTTAAGCATATCTCTGCGTGACAGCATAAAAACACCCTCTCTCAATCAATCAAAAGGCCAGAATTCAACTAGCGGTTTGTAACGCGATGAGGAAAAGGTATATTCCCATTGGTCAGTAATCAAATCGATGCCAATCATGGATAATATTGATCATTTCAATTTACGCTCCTTCGACCTCAATCTTATGGTCGCGTTTGACGCAATGATGCAAGAGCTGAGTGTCACCAAATCTGCCGAGAAACTCCGTATTGGTCAGTCGGCAATGAGCCATAATTTATCAACACTGCGGATGTTATTGCAGGACGATCTTTTCGTTCGTGTCGGGCAAAAAATGCAGCCAACGGCCAAAGCTCGAGCGCTGGCTGGGCCGGTGCGAGTAGCGTTGACGCAGGCGCAAAATGCGCTTCAGTCATCGGATAGTTTTGAGCCGCAAACGGCAGACCGGATTTTTCGGGTGGGTATTGCCGGTGAAATGGAGATGGTTCTGCTACCTGCCTTGGTGGATCGACTGCAATCAACGGCACCAGGGGTTAGGCTGCTAAGTCGCGCGATTACGGTAGAAACAGTAGATATGATGATGGATTCGGGCGAAATTGATCTGGCCATTGGCTGTAAACAGTCTCGTCATCTAGGAGAAGTCCTGTTCGAATCCAACGTGGCATGCTGCTTTAATGCCGACCTGTGTCGATTGGTACCGCCATTATCGCGTGACGATTATCTTGGCGCACGGCACGCTGTTCTGTCCCAGACGGCAAATGTCGCGGGCTGTGTCGGTGATGCTTTGGAAGCATTGGGAATAGAGCTCAATGTCATCTTAGCGGCGCCTGATTTTATGCCGCTGCTTGCTGCAGCACGCAATGCCCCTGTTGTGGCAACAGTGCCTAGAAGGATTGCCGTGCAGTATGCACCGTTATTCGGGCTGGCATTTTGTGAAATGCCGATTCCGCTTAATTTCCCACCGGTAACTATGAATTGGGCGATATGGACGGATAAGGATGTCGGACTGAGTTGGTTGCGAGAGCAAATCAGGTTAGTGATTGGTGATATCTCTCGGGGGTAATGGGAGCTTTCTCGCTTTTCAACTGGCAGACGTTTTATAGTGCAATCGTCAACGTAGAACCAAACGGTACGTTCATGGTCCAGTTTGAGCTGCATAACCGCAATTTAGCCCCCGAACAGGTATCTCACTCACACGATTTTCATCAGTTAATTCTGGCAACGTGTGGCGTGACTGAGCTTGCTATGGAAGGGCAGAGCGAGCGCGTCACGGCACGCCGCGGCTGCTTGATCCCATCGTCTCGACACCATGAGTACCAAGGCGATGGCGGTAATCGCACGCTGGTGTTGGACATTCCTGTTAAGCACTTAGCAGTGTTAGAAAAAGGCAGTGAAATCGAGCGGCTATTCGACAAACCCCGTTTTTTTACCGTGCCTCCAGCGCTTAATCAGCTGACCCATGCCTTAACGAACCAGCTGGAGCAGTGTCCCGCGCTGCAAAATGAAATTGCCGTGCTGCTGCTTCGAGCGCTGTATATGTACCTTCAAGATGAGCCGAAGCAAGTTGCCGATCAGATTGGTGTTCGCTGTATCAGTGAACGGCTTGACCTGGAAAGGCTGGATGCATGGCTGGATCAGCACTTGGCGGACGATATTCGGGTTGAGCAATTAGCCGCATTATGTGCGCTAAGCCCTGGACACTTTCATGCCTGCTTTCGTGATCTAACCGGTGTGACGCCATTAGCATATGTTCAGCGCAGACGGCTTGAACACGCCCGTACGTTGGTTCGGCACAGCGCACTAAGCCTGGGCCATATTGCCATGCTGGTTGGCTTCCGTGACCAAGGAAGCTTTTCTCGCGCCTATCGGCGTTACTTTGAGATTGCCCCCTCCTCAGACCGCTAGCTTGGCAAACAGAAATTATTGCTCGATGAGTTACAACACTTACGGGCAAATTTGCCAGAGTTTCGGGCAAGCACGCCGCTCATCATCATCGTAGTCTCAAAAGGAACCTCATTTTCCTTGGAGAGACACCATGAGCGTTACCTATCAAGACAGCAATGCCCGCATGAGCCAAGTCGCGATTCACAACGGCACCGTTTATCTCGCTGGCCAAGTGCCCAGTGATGCAACGGCTGATATGCGTGGCCAGACCGAGCAAGTGCTCGCGCGCATTGACCAACTGTTAGCCCAGGCAGGTACCTCGAAAGAGCAACTGGTTTCGGCGCAAATTTGGGTCACCAGCATGGCCGAGTTTGACCAGATGAATGCTGCTTGGGACGCCTGGGTAGTGCCTGGCCGCCCGCCCGTACGTGCAGCGGTTGAAGCCAAGCTTGCTAAGCCGGAATGGAAAGTAGAAATCATGGTTGTTGCTGCGCTGCCGGAGGCCTGATATGCGGGTTGTGTCTGCGGCGGAAGTGGAACGCTATCTTACCTGGAAAGGTTTGATTAAGCGGCTACATACTACCTTTGTGAACGGCGTTGAATCTCCGCCACGCCATCATCACGCGATGCATCGCCCCGACGGTGAAGCCACCATGCTGCTGATGCCTGCCTGGGAGCCAGCAGGCTATATCGGCGTCAAAATGGTCAACGTCTTTCCTCAGAACGCCCAGCACAATATTCCTGCTATTTCAGGGTTGTATTTGCTTAGTGAAGGTAAACACGGCCAACCACTAGCGTGCATTGATGGTAGCGAACTAACGCGCCGCCGCACAGCTGCTGCCTCTGCCTTGGCGGCACAAGCACTAGCCAACGAGACAGCGGAAACGCTATTGGTGGTGGGAACTGGCAAGTTGGCCCCTATGGTCATCGAAGCCCATGCCAGCATTCGACCAATCAAACGTGTGTTGGTGTGGGGCAGGAACCCTGAAAAGGCTTCTGCTATCGCCGAGGCCTATGCCGACCGATTTGACACCCAGGTCGTTAGCGATCTGCAAGGCGCGGTTGTACAGGCTGATATTGTCAGCTGCGTCACGCTCTCCACAGAGCCTTTAATTAAAGGTGAGTGGTTAACACCGGGCACGCATGTTGACCTTATCGGCGCCTTCCGCCCCCAAATGCGCGAAACCGATGCTGAGTGCCTACGTCGATCTGTCGTATTTGTGGACACCTATGCAGGGGCTAAGGGCGAAGCTGGCGATATTCTTCAGGCAATCGATGAAGGCGCGTTCCGTTTCGAGGATATCAAGGCAGAGCTTGCTGAGGTGCTTGCGGGAACTAAGCCAGGCCGGCGCTCTGCTGAAACCATCACGCTGTTTAAGTCAGTTGGCGCGTCGCTTGAAGACTTAGCCGCGGCCATTGAAGTGTGGGAGGCCATTAACCAGTAGCTAACAGCCAGTAACTCACAGGGAGCAGTCGCATTCGCCGTCTACGGCTTGGATGATAACGATAATAAAACAATCGCTTACGAGTGGAAACGTCAGTCATAACGCAAACCAGCTAATAACCAAAACGAGGTAAGTTATGAAACCTACACAATCTTTTTTATTCGCTGCCATGGCGGCTTTGCCACTGGCTATTGCCAGTGTCACTGCCCAAGCACAGTCCTATGAAATGGTCATCGCCACCCAGCTTCCAGAGAATATGAAGAATAACGAAATCTATCCTGCCCTGGTGCATTTCAAAAACCTTGTGGAAGCGCGTACCGATGGCGATCTTGAGGTCTCTATTTTTGGTGGTGGTCAGTTAGGTTCAGAAGTAGAAAACGGCTCAGAAGTGCAGGGTGGCCGTACTCTGCAATCGACCATTATGTCAGCGGGGGCGATGTCGTCGTTTTATGGCGATTACCAAGCGGTAACGGCTCCTTTCTTGTTTACCAGCTGGCGCCAAGCGTGGAGCTTCTTCGACAGCGAATGGTTTGCTGACTTCATGTCTGGCACCGTTGAAGACGCCAATATGCGCTACTTAGGAACGTTCGATGATGGCGGTGGTTTTGTAGCCTTCACTAACAACGTACGCTTGATTGAGACCATGGAAGATCTCGAAGGGCTCAATATCCGTACCGAAGAGAACCCTGCTCACGTCGCTATCATGCGCTCACTGGGTGCTTCTGCCACGCCCCTACCTTGGGGTGAGCTGATTACTGCCCTTGAAACGGGACTGGCGGATGGCCAGTTTAACGCTCCCGTGCTGAATACCACGTTCAACTTTGATGCGGTGACGGACTACACCACCCTGACAGGGCATGTATACAACAGTGCTCCTTGGGTCGTCAGTGAATCCTGGTATCAGTCGCTACCGGAAACGCATCAACAGGCGTTAATCAGCTCTGCCCGCGAAGCGATTCAGCTAAGCCACGGTATGTCGGGTGCGCTTTCCACCGCCAGTTGGGTGGAGTCCTGCGAACGTTTCGAAGCGTGCTACCTGATGCCTGATGCCGAGCGGGAACGCATGGCAGAGGTTGCTCGACCCGCTTGGAAAGAGTGGATTGTCGATGACTTCGGTATGGATGAAGCCCGTGTGCAGGGGCTGCTTGACGAAGTCGAGCGGGTTGGTCAGCAGCTTGCAGATGATGATCTGCGCATTTACGGCCAGTAAGACTTAGCGACGGACAAACGCTGGGGTAGCAAGGCTGCCCCAGCGTGAGGAATCACCATGAGCGTTTTACCCCCGTTACGCCGCCTAAGCGATCACATCAATCAGGCGGCGATTGTGTTATGCGTTGGCTGTATTTTATCGATGCTAGGCATTTCTTTTACTGCCTTTCTCTACAAACTGTTTACCGGCAGCACGCTGAGCTGGACCTATTCGCTGGCCCGGCTTTTTTTGCCGTGGATAGGCTTTCTCTCCATGACCATTTCACTGCGCTATGGCGAGCATGTGGCGATGACGCTGCTAGTGCGTAGCCTGCCCAAAATCATGGTGAAAATAGCGGCGGTGATGTGTCTGGCAGTTCTCGGCTTATTTGCACTTATGCTCACTTGGTATGGCTGGGGCTACTTCACCAACGCGACGCAGGTCTACATGGTGTCGGATCAAATCCGCATTCCTAGCAAAGTGACGGCCATTGTTGTTCCTATCAGCGGCCTGATTATGTTGCTGCATCTCGTTCACGGCTTTGCACTGCTTGAGCACTTTACAAGCGAGCATGATGTGATCGATGAGCTTCTTGAGAGCTCTGAAGAGGAGGCTCGACCATGACGCCTACGATTATTGTATTTGTGCTGTTGCTGTTTATTGGGGCTCCCGTGGCGGTCGTCATGGCCATGTCTGGGCTGGCTGGTGGTTTCTCCCTGGGTGGAGAACGCATGCTCGGCATCATTGCTGACCGAATGTTTTCAGGGGTTTCAGGGTTTCTGTTAATTGCGGTGCCTTATTTTATTTTTACCGCCGAGCTAATGAATCAGGGCGGACTAACCCACAAGCTGATTGCGTTTAATAATTCGTTGTTTGGCCGTGTTCGTGGTGCACTTTCCCACGTCAATATTTCGGTATCGGTGTTTTTTGCCGGGTTAACCGGTGCCGCTGTCACTGACACCGTGGCAATCGGCAAAATCATGATTCCCGAAATGAAAAAGCAGGGCTACGACGCTGAGTACGCGGCTGCCGTTACGGCATGTTCATCGATTATTGGGCCGATTATTCCCCCCAGTGTGGTGATGGTGGTGTACGCCACGCTGTTGCGCGATATTTCGGTGATCGATCTTTTCGCAGGCGGCATTGTTCCTGGGCTGTTGATGGCGTTGGCGCTGCTAGGCGTGAGTTTTTTCCTCGCCTGGAAACGGGGTTATCCCAAACAGGCGCCCACGCCGTTTAAAGTCGCGCTGATGTCGTTTGTGGTTGCGCTGCCCGCCCTGGTGGTGCCGCTGATTATTTTGGGTGGCATTCTGTCGGGCTTAACCACCATCACTGAAGCCTCTGGGTTTGCGGCGGTGTATGCCATAGTGATTGGCGTTGTATTTTATCGGAATCTCACTTGGCGAAAAATTTGGGATGCGCTGGTCGTGACGGTACGTTTCTCTGGAGTGGTGTTTTTCTTGCTGGCTACCTCGGCGGTACTGGGCTGGTTTGTAACGCGCTCAGGGATTGCCAGGGATGCTGCCGGACTTATTACCACCTTCAGTGACGCTGCATTCCTGCAGTTAATGCTGGTGTGCTTACTACTGTTGGTGATTGGCACGGTAATGGACGTGTTACCGGCACTTGTAGTGGTTGCGCCAGTGCTTGTGCCAGCCATGATTCAGCTGGGTTTTGACCCGCTGCATTTCGCCATATTGATGATTGTGGTGCTTAACGTTTCTAATGTGACGCCCCCAGTAGGGATGACATTAATGACGGCTGCCCGAATAGCCGAAGTGCCTTATGAGCGGGCCATTGTGGCATCACTACCGTTTTATGTAGCGTTCATTGGCGTTATTGTTTTGTTAGCGGCATTTCCAGCGCTTTCAACCTGGATTCCCTCACTACTTTAAAAGGCGGATGTGCAACACATGAAGTGCTTTTACCACCCTGACCAGGACTACCATGCACCGTCGACCTTTCTGCTGCGTGGACAGCCTGCGCCATCACCAGAAGGGCCGGTGCGTGCTGAGCTGCTAAGTAATGGGCTGGCAGCAGCTGGTTTGAGCCTGACGGCACCTAGTGAAACTGACTCGCCGATGTTGCGTAAACGTCTTGAGCAGATTCATACGCCGCGCTATTTGCGCTTTTTGGAAACGATTCATGAGCGTTGGCAAGCACTGCCTAATGCGGCAGCGCTGGTGGCGCCGAACGTTCATCCCTGTGGTGGTGCTAGCCACTACCCGAGCCATCCCGTTGGCCAGGCGGGCTGGCATTTGCACGATATGGCATGCCCAATCAGCGAAACAAGCTTTCAAGGAGCATTGGCTTCGGCTGCGACAGCCGTGGCTGCCACTGAGGACGTGATGAATGGCGCATCGCTCGCCCGCGCTTACGCCTTGTGTCGGCCACCGGGTCATCATGCAGGGCCGGATAATGCGGGTGGCTTCTGTTTATTGAATAACGCTGCCTTGGCTGCCAGCGTACTGCGTGAGAAATTTGCCAAAGTAGCGATCATTGACGTGGATCTGCATCACGGCAACGGTACTCAGGATATTTTCTACGCCCGCGGGGATGTTTGGACGGGCTCTGTACACGTCGATCCAAGTGTATTTTATCCCTTCTTTTGGGGTGGCGTGGACGAGATAGGGTGCGAAGAGGGTGAAGGTGCCAACGTCAACTTGCCTTTGCCATTGGGCAGCGATGGTGAGACCTACCTTAATGCGGTGGCTATGCTGATTGAGCAGCTCAAACGTTACCAGCCAGAAGCGGTCGTGGTGTCTTTGGGGCTGGATGTCCACAAGGATGATCCACTTGCAGGGTTAAGCGTAGAAACCGAAGCCTTTGTTGCTTTGGGTGAGCAGTTGAGCGATTTGCCGTACCCCACCGTGGTGATTCAAGAGGGTGGCTATCCGACTGAACATCTTAGCGCTAACCTTGCCGCCTTTATGCGCGGTTATCAGAGAAGTTGAGAGAAGCTCAATGAGTAAGACAGGGTTTTACTGGCACGAACGCTGCTTTTGGCACGACCAGGGGGCGATTGGTGTTTTCTCTGCTCCCGGTGAGTTTCTGCAGCCGCAGTCTGCTTCAGAAAGCCCCGAAAGCAAGCGACGACTGAAGAATATTCTTGAAGTCAGCGGCCTGATAGATGAATTGAGAGTGGTCAAACCACCCGTTGTCGCGCAGCAAGATCTGCTGCGCTTTCACACACCACGTTACCTGCAAATGCTGGCGGACGCCGATGCGAGTGGTGGTGGCAATGGCGGTGACTGCGCCCCCTTTACTCCTGGCAGCTGGGCCGCCGCAAGGCACTCCGCGGGGCTTGCCGTCGCAGCGGTTGAGGACGTGGCGCTTGGTCATGTCGATAACACTTATGCGCTTTGTCGCCCGCCGGGGCATCACGCCGAGGCGGATCAGGGGCGAGGTTTCTGTTTGCTGGGCAATATCCCGGTAGCGGTGATGCGTGCCCGAGCCCTGGGGCAAGTGAAACGGGTAGCGATTCTTGATTGGGACGTGCACCACGGTAATAGCCAGCAGTCGGCGTTTTATGCTGAGCCTGAGGTGTTTACCGTTTCCGTTCACCAAGCCGCGAACTATCCGCTTGATAGCGGTAGTTTTGACGAGCAAGGCGAAGGCGAAGGGCTAGGGACAAACCTTAACCTGCCGCTGCCGCCGGGCTGTGGTTTGGGCGCTTATCGCTATGCGATGGCGTCGCTGGTGTTGCCAGCCCTGGAAGCTTTTAACCCAGACTTAATCGTGGTGGCCTGTGGCTATGATGCCTGTGCTAAAGATCCGCTAGGCAAGATGCTGCTCAACAGTGCCGCGTTTGCCGAAATGACCGCACAGCTAAAAGCACTTGCCGCCCGTTGCTGTCAGGGGAAGCTGGTCTTCGTCCATGAAGGTGGTTACTCAGAAGGCTATGTACCGTTATGTGGACATAGCGTTATTCAAACGCTGGCAGGTAGCACCATTAGTGTCCCCGACCCGCAAAACGATGAAATTGCTGCCTGGGGGTATCAAGCCTTACAACCGCACCAGCAAGCGCTAATCGACGACTGGCGCCAACAGTGGGAGCAAGTTACGCAATGACACCGCTTTATGATCGTGATGGCTGGATTTGGCAGGATGGTGAATGGCTGGCTTGGCGAGAGGCCAAGGTTCATGTATTTACCCATACGCTGCACTATGGAATGGGCTGCTTTGAAGGTGTGCGCGCCTATGAAGGAGTGCAGGGAGCAGCACTGTTTCGGGTCGCTGAGCATACCCGCCGCTTAGCAGAGAGCGCCCACTCCTTAGATATTCCGATCGCTTTTAGCGAAGAAACGCTGATCGAGGCTCAGCAGGCGTGCTTGCGTAAAAATCAGCTGACTAACGCTTATCTTAAGCCAACGGTGTTTCTTGGCGGGGAAGGCCTTGGCCTACGAGCCAAAGGGTTAAGCACCCATGTGATGATTGCTGCCTGGGACCTTGGGCCGTATCTGTCGCCGCAGGCAACCCGCTGTGGGTTACGTGCGCTGACATCTTCTTGGGCGCGCCACCACGTCAATATCAGCCTGTGCCGTGCCAAGACCAGCGGTCATTATGTGAATTCGATGCTGGCGCTGAATACCGCCGTGAAAGCAGGGTTTGATGAAACCATCATGCTCGATCCGGAAGGCTATGTAGCCGAAGCGTCCGCCGCTAATGTTTTCTTATTGCGCGATGGTGTACTGCACACGCCCGAAGTGACGTCCTGCTTGCAGGGCATCACCCGCGATAGTGTGATTCAGTTGGCCCGCGAGGCGCTAGGCATTGAAGTACGCGAGCGACGCATCACTCGCGATGAGCTGTATACCGCCGATGAAGCGTTCTTAACCGGTACCGCTGCGGAAATTCTTCCTCTGCGTGAACTGGATGGCCGCCGCATTGGGGTAAGGGCGGGTGCGCCAGCTGTCGACGCGCCGATACCGGACGACAGCGTGACCGCGCGTCTGCAGCGCCTGTATCGCCAAGCAGTGCGCGGCGAGCTGGCCGCGTTCAAGCACTGGTTAACGCCCGCTTAGGTTCGTTGCCCGCTATTAGCGAGCGTTTTGCATTTAATTAGCGGGGGCAGTTTGCCACGAGGGCGCTGTAAACCCATCCATGGGCGCTACTTTCGCCATCTGACCGCCATGGATGGCGGAAATGCCGGAAATGTCAGGAACATTTTCCGGCCATGGCGAAAGACCCTCGTTTCAATCTGCCCCCGCACACCAACACCACTGGCAGATTTTCTAACTGAGTCAGGCATTCTCTTTAATGGCCTGCTCAAGAATCGCTAGCTGCCCTGGTTCCAGAGCATCCGCGACGGCGGTAATGCGTAAGACATGACCAAGTGCCGGGTGAGCGGGGCGGGCGATTAATCTGCCGGCTTCCAGTAGCTCGCGGTTTACCCGCTCGGCCAGTTCGGCAGTTGGTAAGCGAATGCCGATAAAGTTGGTCGCGCTCGGCAGTACGTCGGCACCCAGTGCTTGGAAATGAGCCATTAGCTGCTCTCGCCGTGCTTTTACTTCCGCAATATGTTGCTGGACTTCGGCTGGGTGATCGAGCACAACTTCTGCAGCGGCCTGGGTAAAGGTGGATACCGCGTAGTGAATGCGCACCTTCATCATCAAGGCGAGCACGTCAGGGTCAGCAATCGCATAGCCAATGCGTAAGCCTGCTAGACCGTGGGCTTTTGACAGCGTGCGTAGGCGGATGACTCCCGGAAGTGCCTTGGCGGCGAAGTCACTGTTGGCGTCATCACGAAAATCGCCATACGCCTCATCCAGCAGCAGCCAGCAGGTGTCCGGCAGTGCGTCGCGCAGTTTGAGAATGGCACTGTCGCTATGCAGATGGCCGCTAGGGTTATCGGGGTTGGCTAAATAGACCAGCTGAGCGTTTTCCTGGTGTGCTGCCGCTGCTAGCGCCTCTAAGTCAGGGGCCAGTAGCCCTGGGGCTTCAACATAGCTAAGTTCTACTAAGTGGCAACCCTGGCCTTTGGCAAAGTAACCAAAGGTTGGATAAGTACCTGCCGTGCTAACCACGGTGTCGCCCGGTGTGCAGGTGGTGCGTAGCGCTAACGCGATTAGGCTATCGGCGCCAGCATCCACCAGCAGGTGATCGAGCGGTATGCCCTGCTGGGCGCTAAGTCGCTGACGAACGCCGAGAGCTTCCGCATCGCCGTAACAATACACATGCTCGGCGACAGCATCGCCAAAATGTTCACGTAGCGCACGATGGGGCATGTCCAAGCCTTCATTAGATCCCAAGCGATGAGGGATCTCGCGACCAATGCGGCGCTCCAGAACTTTAATCCCAGGAAACGGATTAAGGGGACCTTCACCCGTAAGATGATGGGGGTAGGAGGGCATATCGATATCCTAATAGTGAAAATTTTCAGCTCAAAATTTTACCGCGATTAAGCAACTGGTGTGGGTCAAACGCCTGCTTCAATGTGTGCATTAATTCGATTTCCGCCTGAGAGCGGCAGGTGCTAAGCCAGGGGCGTTTTTCCAAACCAATGCCATGCTCTGCTGAAACAGAGCCTCCCAGCGCTTTAAGTGGCTCGTAAACCAGTGTTTCTACCGCGTGGCGCTCTTCTGGCGCATCGCTGCCAACGCTAACAGAAATATGCAGGTTGCCGTCGCCAAGATGGCCAAATACCACCAGGCGGCCATCTGGCCAGCGTTGTACCAGTTGCTTCTCTAATGCATCGGTATAGCGCTGCATATCGGCAATAGGGAGGCTGACATCAAAGGTCAATACGGGTGCCAGCCCCTTGATGAGCCCTTCAATATCTTCTCGTATCGCCCAGAGACCATCGCGTTGAGTGCTTGATTGGGCAATCACCGCATCAACGATTAAGTCGTGTTCAAATGCCTGTTCAAGCGCTTCGCGGAACTGCTCTGCATGGTGAGTTTCATCGTTGCCGAGCGACTCGATAATCACATAAAAGGGGTGCTCTGGTGGAATCGGGGGCGTGTGCCTCGCCAGCGTTTCAGTGAGCAGGCGATAGTGGTTTTGCCACATTACCTCAAACGCACCCAGGCCACCCCCAAGCGCTTTGCCCATATGGCTTAATAGCCCGGTTAGCGCGTCAAACGAGTGGCAAGCCACCAGTGCCGTTTGCTCGCTAGGGGTAGGCGGCTGAAGCCGCAGCACGGCGCGGGTAACAATCCCCAGGGTGCCTTCACTGCCAATAAATAGCTGCTTTAAATCAAACCCTGCATTGTTTTTCAGCATGCGATTCATGGAGCTGACAACACGCCCGTCGGCCATCACTGCTTCAAGCCCCAGCACCTGCTGGCGCATCATGCCGTAGCGAATCACCCTGACACCGCCAGCATTAGTCGCGATATTGCCGCCAATCGTACAGCTTCCCCGTGCGCCTAAATCCAGCGGAAACTGTAGTCCTACCTCGTTAGCGGCTTCTTGTACCCGTTGAAGGGGGGCGCCCGCTTGCACCGTTATCATGCCGCCGACCTGATCAATCTCTTCGATAGCGGTCATGCGCTCCAGGGAAATGACCAACTCTTCTGGGCTCGCCTCCGCGCCATGGACCAAACCGGTTAAGCCGCCGTGGGTCACGACGGGCTGTTTAAGCGCATGGCATGCCTGCATGACAGCCGCTAACTGTTCGGTGTCTGCCGGACGCACGATGGCGCCTGCTTGGCAGGGCGCGCCGGTCATCCAGTCAACACGGCGACTAGTGACATCATCGCCCGTGAGCACATGGGCAGAACCAACAAGTGTGCGCAGCGCCTCCAGGGTTATCTGCATGGGTGTTCCTTGGTAAATAGGTTGAAATTCAGCGATTAGGCGGTAGCCGCCACTGGCGCTTGACGACCAGGAATCGCATCAAGCAGTGACTGGGTATAGGCCTCTTTCGGCTGAAGGAATATTTGTTCAGCGCTGCCTTGTTCAACAATACGGCCATGCTGCATCACTACGATGCGATCGCAAACTTGCGCGGCGACGCGTAAATCGTGGGTAATAAACAGCAGTGAAAGCGAAAGCCGTTGCTTCAGTTCTTCTAGTAGTTCAAGCACTTGGGCTTGAATAGACACATCCAGTGCTGAGACTGCTTCATCTGCCACAATAAGCTCAGGGTTTAGCGCTAACGCACGGGCAATGCCAATGCGCTGACGCTGCCCGCCGGAAAACTCATGTGGGTAGCGCTCCACGGCGCTTGCGCCAAGGCCGACTAGCTCAAGTAGTTCTCCTGCCTGCTTGAGTGCCACATCTTTGGGTGTGCCATTGGCCATCGGCCCTTGCGCAATCGCCATGCCGACCCGAGTACGCGGGTTAAGCGAGGCGTAAGGGTCCTGGAAAATCATCTGTACGCGGTGGCGTTCACGACGTAACGCGTCGCCTTTTAGCTGTGAAAGATTAACGCCATCGAGCAACAGTTCACCGCTATCTGGGTGTTCAAGGCGTACCACACAGCGGCCAAGGGTGGATTTCCCCGATCCCGATTCACCAACAATACCCATGGTTTCACCGCGTGCCAGGGTTAGCGAGATATCATCCAGAGCACGGACTTCTCGGGCTGGCTTAAACCAGCCCCCGCGTGAACGAAAGACTTTATTAAGCTGTTTGATCTCGAGTAGCGGAGCTACCTGGCTTGTTTCACGGTGGGGCGGCACTGCATTGCTGGGAATGGCGGCAATCAGTGCTTTTGTGTAAGCGTTTTGCGGATTTTCCAGCACCTCTTTGGCTTCTCCGATTTCGACAATTTTACCATGGCGCATGACACAGACTCGGTTGGCGATTTCAGCCACGACCCCAAAATCATGAGTGATAAACATCACCGCCATACCACGGCGGCGCTGCAGATTACGAATAAGCTCAAGGATCTGCGCCTGGGTAGTTACATCCAGCGCTGTAGTGGGCTCGTCGGCGATCAACAGAACAGGCTCAAGGGCTAATGCCATGGCGATCATGACGCGTTGCCGCTGTCCACCGGATAGTTCAAAAGGGTAGGCGCTGATGGCTTTTTCTGGCTGTGGGATACCCACTTCAATCAACAGCTCCAAGGCACGTTCCTGGCGCTGTTTCGGGGTTAGTTGACCATGCGCTTCAAACACCTCGGCGATTTGGGCGCCCACTCGCATTAACGGATTAAGCGCGGTCATGGGCTCCTGAAAAATCATGCCGATTTTAAGGCCGCGCAGGGCGCGATGCTGTTTCTCGGTTAGGGTGATGACGTCTTGGCCGAGAAAGTTAACCTCACCTTGAACGGGGCGCACGCCTTTAGGGAGCAAGCCCATCACGGTGTTGGCGGCCATTGATTTCCCCGAGCCGGACTCCCCAACCACGCACATGATTTCGCCGCGATTAACGTCGTAGCTAACGTTTTCCACCGCCAAGCCACGGTCGGCGCCTTTGGGTAGCGCCACGCTTAAGTCACGAATGCTAAGCACTGTTTCAGCTGATGGGTGCTGTTTTTTAGAATCGATAGTGACCGTCATGAAGGGCTCCTAGCGCTCGCGGGAAAGTTTGGGGTTAAGCGCATCGTCTAGCCCTTCACCGACTAAGTTCAACGCCAGAACGGTGAGTAGAATCGCCACACCAGGGAAGAAACTCAGCCACCACGCTTGGCGAATAACCGTACGTGCCGCGCCAATCATGTAGCCCCAGGACATCACATTGGGGTCACCCAAGCCTAAAAACGACAGCGCCGATTCCAGCAAAATAGCGGTGGCGACCATTAATGAAGCCAGCACAATAATAGGTGACAGCGTGTTAGGCAGAATCTGACGCAAGATAATGGTGCTGTTGGTTTGGCCGACTAAGCGAGCCGCTTCAACGTATTCACGGTGCCGCAACGACATAAACTCTGCCCTTACCAAACGGGCAACCGGGGGCCAACTGACCAGCGCAATCGCCAGTACAATGGAGGTGATGCTGGGTTGCATAATCGCTACCAGCACTATTGCCAGGGCAAAGTTGGGGATGGTTTGAAAAAACTCGGTAAAGCGCATGAGTACGTCGTCAATCAGGCCTCCGTAGTACCCCGCAATCGCACCCAGCGGCACGCCAATCAGCAGGGCAACGCTGGTGGATACCAAGCCAATCAGCAACGACACCCAGGCACCATGCATTAATCCTGCAGCGACGTTGCGCCCCATGGTATCGGTGCCCAGCAGGAAACCTTCCTGGGAAAGCGGCGGTAAAAAGGGCCGCTGAACCATGCGCCAGGGAGATTCAGGAAATAGCAGCGGCGCCAGAATCGCCATGACGATAATGAGCAGCAGAATAATCAGCCCTACCAGGGCACCACGGTTTTGCGCAAAGCGTGCGAAAAAGCTCATGAGGCCCCCTTGATGCGCGGATCAGCCAAGCGGTAAACCAAGTCGGTAATAATATTGAAGACAATCACTAACGCCGCCGAGAAGAAGAAAATACCCAGCAGCAGGTTGTAGTCACGCTGCTGTAACGCTTCAAACATCAGCCGCCCGATACCCGGCCAGGCAAACACGGTTTCCGTCAAAATAGCGCCACCAACCATCTGCCCAGCCTGCAAGCCTGCCAGGGTGATGATCGGCAGTAAGGCATTGCGAAGAATGTGTCGGCGCTGAATGACGCTAGGTTTTAAACCCTTCGCACGGGCGGTTTTAACGAAGTCCTGCTGGGCTGCATCGAGCATTGAGGTGCGCGTCATGCGGGTATAAATCGCCATAAAAAATAGCGCCAGCGTGGTGGCAGGCAGTATTAAATGCGTGGCGACATCAAGCACAAGCGCGAAGCCAGTGTGGTCAGCGCCAACCGTGTAAAGACCGTAAGCGGGCAACCAGCCGAGGTAAACGGAAAACACCACCACCGACATCAGCGCTACCCAAAACAGCGGTGTGGCATAAAACACCAGGGCTAGCGCCATAATCAGTGAGCCAGAGGGCTTTTTAACCCGCGCCGCCGCCATGGAACCTGCCACAATGCCGAGTACCAGCGAGAGCACAAACGCCGTACCGGTTAGCAGTAGCGTGGCGGGCAAACGATCCATAATCAGATCAAAGACGGGCACACCAAGCCGATAGGAGTAGCCAAAATCGAGCGTGGCAATGCCCGACACGTAGCGCCACAGCTGCACGTACATCGGCTGATCGAGTCCAAACCGCTCGCGCAGCTGATTAAGAAACTCCTGATCCGCGGCACCCGCTTCGCCAGCCAGAATCGCGGCCGGGTCACCGGGGGCTAACTGAATCAGCAGGAAGTTAAAAATAACGATTAAAAACAGCACAATCACGGCTTTAAACAGCCGCATCAGAATGAGGCGCGCGTAAACCATAAGTCGTTTCCTGGCTAATACCTTCAAGACATAGCTAAAAAACCCAGGTAGCTCTCGCTACCTGGGTGGCTTGGGTTTAGCGATCTAGCCAAGCATCTTTAAAGCCGTCGTTGACACCCACGCCGGAGGTGACGAGGTTCTGCACATCACAGCGGTACAGGGTCGGGAAGCCCAGTTCCATCAGCCAGCCAACGGGCACGTCTTCGTGCAGGATTTCCTGAACTTCACTGTAAAGCGCTTCGCGCTCTTCGTCGGGGAAAGCCGTGGCCGCGGCGTTGAACAGCTCGTCGACACGCTCGTTTTCGTAGCCTTCGACGTTATTCCAGGGCGAGCCTTTGGCAATATTGTCGGAAAGGTAGGTGCGTGAAATACCCAGTGCCGGGTCGCCGTACTGGTATAGGTAGGTAAAGGCGAGGTCGTAATCCCAATCGCCCAGGCGCTGGTTCCAGCCGCCCACGTCGGTGGCTTGGGTGCTTACGTTAATGCCCACTTCACGCAGATTCTGCTGTACGGCTTCAGCCCAACGGGTCCACGTTTCACCGTAAGGAAGTGGCAGAATAGTGATCTCTTCACCGTCGTAACCCATTTCTGCCAACAGTTCACGAGCGCGCTCTGGGTTGTGATCGTAGGGTTCTAAACCGTCATGTTGGAAACGCGCGTTGGAGCCAAAGGCTGAGAGCGGCACATTGCCTAAGCCATTCCACAGCACATCTTTGGCAAACTCGCGATCCATGGCATACATCACTGCTTGGCGGAAGCGTTTGTCGGCGGTGGGGCCTTCACGGTTGTTCATCCACAGCATGGCGAAGGGGCTGAAGTATTCGTGGCCTTCTTCTGTCATACAGACGTTATCCATGGCAGATAGGCGCGGGATATCGAAGTTCTCAACGGTGCCGCTGGGCAGTACATCGATGGTGCCGTTCTCGAAGGCAACTGCACGGGAGCCACCGTCTGGGATGATGTGCCAGTTGACGCCATCCAGATAGGGGAGCCCGTCTTCGTAGTAGTCATCGTTTTTAACCAGCTCGATCACGGTGCCGCGTTCCCAATTAGCAAACTTGAAAGGGCCTGTGCCAATCGGATGGTCGTTGTGTTCGTTGTTGCGGAAGTCAGTGCCCGCATACAGATGTTCAGGCACCATGGTGAAGGTGCCTGCCTCAAAGGAGATCAGGAACGGGCCGAAGGGGTCGGTTAAGGTAAATACCACCGTGTGGTCATCCGTTGCTTCGATGCTTTCCACATGTTGTAAAACGGCCCGCGCACTGGGGTTCAGTTCGCGGTGGAAAACATCGGCAGAAAATACCACGTCATCAGCGGTGAAGGGCTCGCCGTCGTGCCAGGTAACATCTTCCCTTAGGTGAAAAGTATAGGTGCGGCCATCGTCGCTGACGTCCCATGATTCAGCCAACTGCGGCATGGGTTCCAGATCCGTGGTGTAGCGCAGCAACCCTTCATAGATATTGCCTGCCACGGTGCGTGTAGGCGCGTTTTGCACCATTCCCAGCACTAAGCCTGGCGGTTCTGGTTGAATAATAGTGTTAACCGTACCCCCTTGTTTCGGGTCGTCTGCTAGGGCAGCCGACGAAAAAGCGAGTGCTGCAGCGGAAATTGCCAAAGCCAAAGGTGTTCTCATTTTGTTTCTGCTCCTCGGTTACTAGGCCAAAGCCTGTCACGTAATGGATTTACGTTATTGTTAGGCGAGCGAGGCGTGATACAAAACAGCCCAGTTGTTGTTATGGATTTTGGTTATAGGTCGTTATATGAGGCCTTTTTGAACATAGCATTGGTTTGTAAAACTGTCGACAGTCGTCAATCGGCCGTCGACAGAATACTTTTTTGCGTCATACTAAAAGTACGTAATACCTAATAAGAGTAAACTCTATGGCCTCTTCCCCAGTGGCTCCTGGTGGCTTTATTCAACAGCAAAACCTTGTTGAACAGGTGGCCGACTATTTGACGCAAGCGATTATCCAGCAACACTTTTTGCCTGGTGAGCGGCTTTCAGAAGTGCAGCTTTCCCGGGATTTAGGCGTTAGCCGCGCGCCGGTTCGCGAAGCTGCTCGCTTATTGGAAAGTCGTGGGCTGCTGATCTCAAAACCAAGACGCGGTTTTTTTGTTAGGGCGTTGAATGCCGTTGAATTAGAGGATGTTTTCGATCTGCGGCTCTGTCTTGAACGCCATGCTATCCAGCGCTTATCGGAGCGCTACAGCAGCGACGCTGAGCGCGCGCTAAAACAGCAGGTAGAGATTTTGTGCGACGCGGCAGTCAGCAATGATGGAACACGCCGTATTGAGGAGGATCTGCAGTTTCACCGCTTAATGATTCATCACGCGGGTAATGAGCGGCTGCTGCGGGCATTTGATGGCTTAACCCACGAACTTCGCCTGTGCATTACGCTGATCACCAAAACCCACGAAGCCCCCGACACCATTGCCACCAGTCACTTTAAGCTGCTGGATGCATTAGGTAGCGGCAGTTCCGAGGCTTGCCGTGAGGCCATTGATTACCATATAGGCGTTGCTAGGGATTTTGTGGTCAACAGCGTGGGAGAGTGACTAAGAGAGCGAATGAAGAGTGAGAGGTAGGAATACAAATGGTGTTAGCAGTCGATCACAATGTGCACTGCCATTAGATAAATCAATAGTTCACACCTGAACAGATGTCGCCTTGCTCCAGGTCTGGCAAGATAGCGTTTTCGGACGTTTGACGATCAAGGACACGGCATGGCGCATTTGCTACGCATCGTTATGATTCACGGCCACTTGTCGGGGGTGGTTGAACTCAATGTGGATGGCCACACCAATATTTGCGGCACCAACGCGTCAGGCAAAACCACGCTTCAGCGGTTAGTGCCGGTGTTTTACGGTGAGCTGCCCAATAAGGTGGTGCCGAAAACCCGCATGAAGTTTGATGCCTTCTACTTGCCCACTCGTCAAAGCTATCTCGTTTACGAATACCGCCGCGAAGCAGGCAATGTTTGCCAAGTCGTGCTGACGCGCAAGCAAGAAGGTGGCGTGGAGTACCGTTTTGTCGGTGCCCCTTACCGGCCAGAAGACTATCTGATCGAAACTGAAAAAGGCCCCTTAGCGCTGGAGTACCCACAGTGGTCTAGCGGACTGCGTCGCAGCGGGATTGCTGTCTCTTCCAAATTGGGAGCCACCTCCGAGTTTCGCTCGGTGATTCAAAACGATTTTACCCAGCTGCACGGTAATAGCCGCGATGGATTAAAGCTGCGCCAAATTGCAGCGCAGTTTAGTTTGGTTAACCCTGAACGGCGTATCCGTCATATCGAAAAACTGGTGTCTGCTGTGCATGCGAAAGAGGGCAAGATGGATACCCTCAAAACCATGCTGGCGGCAATTTTCGAAGAGGATGGCGTCGAGCTGCCGGTCACCCGCATTCGCAGTGCCAAAGCGCGGGAGTGGATTGCCCAGATGCGCCAGTCCATGCGCCTGGAGCCGCTGCAAGCCTCGCTGACTAAGCTTGGCGGTATCGACCGCGAATTGGCCCAGTTAGAGACCACGCTTTGGCAGTTGAAACCCCAGCTAAGCGCCGACCATCAGCAGGCAGAGCAGCGCACTGCGGACCTGGATGGTGAGTTAAACCGCCACCAGCGCGAGTTCCAACAGCGTGAAAATGCCTACACCCAGCAGCGCGATGAGCTGAACGACCGCCACAGTGAAGTCGCAAGCGACTTGCAGCACACGCAGCGCCGCCTAAATGATCTGCAAACCCAGTTTGAGCACTACGCCGATGCCGACATGACTGGCCTGGAGCGAGACATCAACGCCTTGCCCCAGTGGCGTGAACAGCGTGATCAGCTTCAGAAGCATCTGCAGGTCATGCAAGACGCGGTAAAAGAGAGCCAGGCGCGCTTAGATGGCCGGTTACGCGAGCTTTCCGAAGCACTTGCCCGCCAAACCCAAGAAAACCAGGAGTTGATAGATGCCCTGGTCGAGGAAAAAGCCCAACGCCGAGAGCAGCAATGGCAAGCCGAACAGCAGCATAACGAGCGCTATCAGCAAGAGCGCCAACGGCTAGAGGGTGAGTATCAAGCGCAGTTAGAGCTGGGTGTTGAGCAGCTTGCCGAATTAAAAGCGCAGCTGGCAATGCCCACCCAAACCGTTGAAGAGGCTCAAGAAGCCGAGCTTGCCCAAGCGCGTTTAGACCAAACACAGCAGGAACGCAGCGCCGCTGCGGCCACGTTGGAAGCTCTACGCCGCGAGCTTGAAAGCCACAAACGTGAACGCGATGCCGCCGAGCAGCAGTTGGTGCAGTGTCGTCAGCAGCGTGAGCGGGCCGAACAGCACTGCTATGCACTCTATCAACAGCGCGACCCCGAACAGGGCAGCTTGCGCCACTTCTTGCGCTACCACCGCCCCGGCTGGGAGCAGCAACTCGGCAAGGTCATTGCCCCAGAACTGCTTGAACGTCGAGATCTCGCCCCGCAGCTTGCTGAAGACGCCAGCGATGACCTGTTCGGGCTAGCGCTGGACCTAAGCGCTATTGCGCTGCCGGATTACGCTCAAGACGAAGCCAGTTTGCTGGCGGCGATTGAAGAGGCGGATGGCGCTAAACAGCGTGCTCAAACGGAATGTGTCGCTGCCGAAAAAGCCCTAAAGCAGTACAACGAACGGGTTCAGCAGGCTGATGAGGCGCAAGATCAGGCGCGCATGGGGTATCAGCGGGCCGAACAGGAAGTGGAGTATGCCCTTGAGGCTCGCCGCCAGCAGCAAGAGCGCCATACCAAGCGTCAGCAGGCTCGCCGAGCCGAGCACCAAGCGGCGTTGACTCGCCAAGAGCAGGCCCAGGCCGAACTGCGCGAAGAGAAACGCCAAGCGCTAGCCGAACTTGCCGAAACCCATCAAGGCCAGTTGCTGGAGTTAAAAGCCGACGCGCAAAGCCAGCTGGATAGCCTGGATGCGCAGTTACGCCAGTACAAACAGCAGCTTAGCGACGCTAACGCCGAGCATCAGCGCCAGCGTAGTGAGCTGGAAGCCGCCTTCAGTCAGGAGCTTGCCGAGCAGGGCGTGGACCCCGCACAGCTTCAGGAAACGAAGAAACGCCTAGAGCAGCAGAGTGAACGTATTCGTAAAATTGCTGCTCGCCAGGAAGAGCTCACCGATTATCAACGCTTTATGCGCGTGGAGTGGAGCCAGCACAAGCCCCAGCTAGTGGCTCAGGAAGCGGAACTTGTTCAGCTTGACCAGCAGTTGAAGCGCGAAAAAGCACGCCTCAAGAACGACTTCCATGCTGCACGTGAAGCGCATCAAACGGCGGTTAATGAACTAAAAATTCAGCGCGCAAATGCCCACGGCAGCGTAGAAGCCCTTAAGCCTTTACTGACCCAGCTGGAAAGTTTGGACATCGTTGCAGAGAGTGCGCCCTTAGCGGAGGCCGTGGGTGACATGGAGGAGCGCATTGAGCGTGCGCGCCAAGCGTTAACCAGCCGCCATCAGCAGCTGGAGCAGCTTCGCCGGGGCTGCCTGGAGGTAGAAAGCCAGCTGATTAAAGATGCCAGCAGCGGCTTTGCCGATGCACTGCAAAGCGAACGTGAGAAGCTGCCAAACGACAGCCCACGACTGGTGTTGCCGCTGCTGCGCGACATGCTAAAACTATTGGAAGATCAACAGCAGCAGCTGATTCAGGAAGGGCGCAATTTAAGCGATGATCTGGATAAATTCTTTATTGTCTTCCGAGATTTAAATCGCCGTATCAGTGCGCAAAGTCGTCGGCTTTCCGACGAAGTGGCGGATGACCTGCGTTTAGAAGGTATCAGCAAAGCGGAAGTGCGCATTCAATCGACGATTGATGAACTAGGCTTCTGGGAGCCTTTAAAGCTGTTCGCCCAGCGTTATAAAGCGTGGCGGGAATCTGGCCAGATGCTGCCCAGCGACGATTATCTTAATGCACTGGCCGATGTGGTCGATTTG
Source organism: Halomonas sp. 3F2F (assembly GCF_014897805.1). Lineage (NCBI taxonomy): Bacteria > Pseudomonadati > Pseudomonadota > Gammaproteobacteria > Oceanospirillales > Halomonadaceae > Halomonas > Halomonas sp. 3F2F. The sequence continues at coordinate 6,209 of NZ_JABUZE010000184.1, read as the reverse complement.
CTGCGCAGCGACCAGCAGTACAGTTTCGAAAGCCTGCTGCGCCTTGAACTGCACCTAAACGAAGGCGGCACTGACCTGGTGATCAAAAACGACCGCCAGCTGTTGGAGTCTTCCAGCCATGGCATGGCCTACCTGATTTTGTGTAAGTTCCTGCTGGCGTTTACGCGGCTGCTGCGGGGGGATGCGCAAATCGCTATCCATTGGCCGATTGATGAAATTGGCACGCTGGCCTATCACAATGTCGAAAAGTTGTTCGACGCTTGTGACAGCAACCGTATCCACATTGTGGGGGCTTTCCCCAACCCAGAATCGGATGTGCTGCTGCTGTTTGCTAATCGCTACCTGATTGAGCGGGACCCTAACCAGCCCAACCAGCGCCTGCTAAAACGTATTGAGCCGCGCCTTAGCCCGCTTGCGCAGCGGATCAAGGAGCGTCAGCAAGAGGTGACCGCATGATCGAACACGGCCCGCTACTGGAACGCTTGCTGGCTGGCGAGTTTGTCTGCGCCGTCAGTGATGACAACGCCTTCCGCCACCTGGCAAATGAAGAGACCCGCGACGCGATTGATGACTACCTGCGCCCGCTCAACCGCAGGCTGGCGAGCAATGATGAAGGCAGTGTCTACTTTTTAGCTTGGCGACAGCTGAACGAGGCCGCTCGGGAGCAGCTATCGCGCCAGTTGAGTGACACGGTCAACAGCCTGTTGCCATTGCTGGAATGGCTGCAGCTGGTTCAAGAAGCGCTAGGCCGCGACACCTTGGCGGCCCCTGGCGACGTGCTCAAGCCCGCAGAGTTCAGCGCTAAGTGCGAAGACAACCAAAGCCTGCGTGAGCGTTTGGAACGGCTAGCCACAGACAGCTTCTTTGGTTCCCAGAGCGACCAGTTAGATGCCCAAGTGAAGCAGCTATTTAAACGCTTGAAAGAGCATGGCTACTTGCTGCAGCCCCACACTGAGCGTCAGGTGTTTGTGGTCACCGGTAAAATTGATTACCTAATCGAGGTGGTGCGCTTTATCCGCGATGAGGAAAACTTGCCCATTGATGCGGAGCGGGAAGAGGGTGCCCAGGAGGCGCTGCTGTGAGCGAACTGGAAAGCCGCCTGCTAAAAACCGGCGCTGAACGGCTGGCGCTGTTGGGCAAGCATGCCGAACGACTGATGCAGGGCTACACTCGCGATGACGTGCCGCTAGACGGACTCAACGACAGTGCGCTGCGCAAGCTGTTGGCCGCTCGAGTGTTATGGCGGCCAGATGAACAGAGCGGCGTAAAGCTCTCTCCTAAAGTGCGCGAACTGATCGCTGAAATGCTCGCCGACGAAACCCGCCGCCATGTAAATGCCGATGTCGCGGAAACCCTTGAGCTAGTGCGTTCGTTGGTGCACAGCTACCGTGAAGCTCGCAGCCGAGGTGAGCATTGGCAACAGGAGCAGCAGTTGCTGCGCCTACGACAGGAAGTTGACGATCTAAACGGCCGTTTTGCCGATGCCATTGATAGCCTTTGGCAACGGCTCAATAGCGATTTCGGCTTTGTGAGCCAGTTGAGCGATAAGATCCGCGAAAACGACCGCGCCCAGAAGCAGATTGTTAGGTTGTTGGATGGCCTAGCACTGATCGACTTCGACGAGCTGATTGCGTTAGTAGGCAGCGATGGCAGCCTGCGCAAGCTACTCATCAGCCAGCTACAGCAGCGCTTAAGCCACCATTACACCAGCCTGCGGGAAGTGCAACGGCGGTTAATTGAGCTAATGGCACGCTTTCGCAAACAGCAGGCACGCAGCCGCTTGATCAGCGGCATGGTCGCGTTTATGCGCGAACATCCAGGCTTTGTGCCGAGTAATTACGCCAAACGCAGCGACGTACCAGCGTTGTTCAACCACGCTGCGCCATTAAATGCCGCCGCTGCGCCAGCGCTAGATCGCGCGCTGGAAAGTCGCGTGCTGGCCGAACTGCTGCATGAATTGCCAACCCCGCGCCATGCCACGCAAACCGTTGAATCGGCAGTGCCTGCGCTCACACCGGAAGATAACCTTGCCGCTGCGCGCCAGCAGGCGCTTAAACAAGATGTCGAACGCTTTTACCTCGCGGTGTTAGACCAGCCCTCCGCCGAGCCAATCAGCGCCCTCGCTTATCTGTATGACAGCCAGCTCGATTGGCCCGATGAAATTTGGCTGTTTCAGGTTATCTCCGAATACCAGGGCTTGCCGCGTAGCGAGCAACAGGCGTTTCGCCTACATCAAGACGAATCACCAGCCAGCCCATTTAATGATCTGCGCCTGATTCACGACGTTGCACTGGCGGTGGCGGTATGACGTTATCAGGCCGCGCCCGTGCCGGGCTTAACAGTGTTGTTCGAGAGCTTAACTGCCAGCCCGTGGTAGAAAAATCTCGTGGCAAGTGGGTCGAAGATGTAGTGGCATGGTGCCATCAGCAAGATATTGATCTGACCATGCGGATTTCCAACCAAGCGCTGCGCTTTGACGCCACGCTAATGGCGCAAATCAACAGCATGTTGGAGAGTGACCGTTTGGCACCGCTAGGGCGCTCGTTAAGTGGTTTAAGCAGTGCCGCCCAAGCAGCTGAAGGCGTTGAAGAGGATAAAAGCCGCCGCGAAGGCCCTCGTGCAAAACGCGTGCTGATTAACTTGCCGCCGCAGCCCTCTGCATGGCTTGCGCCAGAGCCGCGCAGCATACGCGATGTTGATGTAAGCGGCTTGAAACTGTCGGTGTTTGGTGCGCTCGTCCAAGTGGAAAACCTGGATAGCTTCTACGCGTTTTCGCCAGAGATAGCAGCGCTGAGCGGCTACGCTAACCCGCTGGTCGTTTACCGGGGTGACAGCCATTACGGTGGTGGCTTTGCCCAACTGACAACAGCATGGCGCAAAACCAATCGGCCACACCTCTACGCCGGTGACTTCGATGCCAAGGGCGTGACCCTAGCCCTAGACAGCGGCGCCACGCATTTACTACTACCCGACATCGAGTGGCTTACCCAGCACGTCACGCCCCTACACCAACCCGCTGAACAACTGCCATTCCAACGCCGCCTACGTCAACTTAACGTTACGTTGCCTAGCCACCACCTTCTACGCCCATACTTAACCCTGCTGGAAAAACAGCGCGGGCTAAAACAGCAATGGTTCGGAGGGGAGCTGGTATGTGTATCGCTCAGTTAAAAGCAGTCTTAGGGCTGTAATGCCGGTCGGTTAAGGCTGACTGGCATTAGCCGATGGGCTGGGTTTTTTTGTTTAATAAGTGCCTTAAAATGACTCCACCCAAGTCCTCCGAGCCGCCCCCGTCATTCCCGCAGGCCCTGCCACTTAGTCATTCCCGCAGGCCCCGCCACTTCGTCATTCCCGCAGGCCCTTAGCGGGAATCCATGTTGACCTGGGGTTTCGAGCTGCTGCAGGTCAAGGTGGATTCCCGATAACCCCACTCGGGAATGACAGTGCGGTGACTCGGGAATGATGTGCGGTGCACGCTTAGGGAGGTGGCCGCGTTGCTATGGGGCTAGGGGGGAATGCTAGCCAGCCTTAAATGTCTGGCATTAGCCGATGGGCTGGGTTTTTTGTTTAATTAAGTGCCTGAATATGACTCCACCCCAGCCCTCCGAGCCGCCCTCGTCATTCCCGCAGGCCCTTAGCGGGAATCCATGTTGACCTGGGATTTCGGGCTGCTCCAGGTCAAGGTCAAGGTAGATTCCCGATAACCCCACTCGGGAATGACAGTGCGGTGGCTCGGGAATGATGTGCGGTGCTCGCTTTGCTATATGGGGCTAGGGGATAATGCCAGTCAGCCTTAAATGACTGGCATTAGCCTTAGGGCTGTCACTTAACTCTACTATTTCAAGCTCTTCCTTAATTGACCGCTAACAGGCTTGCCGACAAGCGACGTTTGGATAGCTTGCCAACATTGTCTGTGCCCTAAAGGGGATGAATGGAGGAGGGGCAGGTGAGATGGCGACAACAATCGGTTTCGAGCCTAAGCGGCCATCTGCCAGTGCATATTTACAGATCCTGTTAGTTAGCAATGCGCGCTTTTCTGATAAGGCCTAATCTATAAGGACGTTTTCATGTTCCGTAGAGCAACCAATGAACAATAACCGCTATAGGATTAGGGCGATGAGTCGCGAAGAGTTGGGCCTCGCGATGGAATGGGCCGCAAAGGAAGGCTGGAATCCGGGGCTCCACGATGCCGACTGCTATTTTTCCGCCGATCCGAAGGGTTTCCTCGTCGGCCTGCTTGACGACGAGCCTATCGCCACCATCTCGGTGATCAAATACGACGACGCCTTTGGTTTTCTTGGCTTCTATATTGTCAAGCCGGAATACCGGGGACAAGGGTATGGGCTTCAACTGTGGCAGGCTGGGATGAGCTATCTTCAAGGCCTTCACATTGGGCTCGATGGTGTCGTCGATCAGCAGGAAAATTATCGGAAATCCGGTTTTACGCTGGCCTATCGCAACATTCGCTACGAGGGAGTGGGGGGCGGAAAGGCGCCCCAGCACGCTGGGATCGTCGAGCTATCCAGCCTGCCTTTTGAGACCATTGACGCCTATGGGCGGCCCTTTTTCCCTGCCAATAGGGAACAGTTCACCCGCGCCTGGATCAGCCAGCCCGATGGTCATGCTCTGGGCGTGATGCAGCATGACAGGCTGTCTGGCTATGGGGTTATCCGGAAATGCCGCAACGGCTACAAGGTCGGTCCCCTGTTAGCGGACAGCCCGGCATTGGCCGAGTCGCTTCTTCTCGCCTTGAAAACCCGCACGACGCCATCGGACCCGATTTTCCTTGATGTGCCAGCCATCAACCCAGCGGCGGTGGCATTGGCCGAGCAGCATGGCATGAGGGTGTCATTTGAAACCGCCCGAATGTACCGGGGTGAGGCGCCAACCCTGCCGTTAACTCGCCTGTTTGGCGTGGCGTCTTTTGAAATCGGATGAGCGGGTGATGGGGAGACCGGCTTCTACTATGAAGTGACGCTCAATCCCATGGCAATCGGAGATTTCCCTCAAATCGTGAAGCACGCCCCAGTCTGGTCGCCCCGAGGGCAACCCCACGCCCTGGATCGGCTCTGCCACTCCGTTGATCCATCGCATAGGGCAAAAACTTGCTGGGTAAATAAATTAGGATGGTAAGCAGTGGAGACAGCTCGAACTCAGATTTTCTACAGCCTCATTAGGAGTGAGATGAACCATCGATTCGTAGTCACCGGCGGCCCTGGTGGTGGAAAAACGACCATTCTTAGTGCTCTAGCGGAGCGTGGATATAGCTTCGCACCGGAGTCCGCTAGGAAAATAATCAAAGAGCGGTTAGCAGCGGGGTTATCGCCTCGACCGGACCCTGTCTCTTTTGCCCAAGAGATACTTAGTGCGGATATCGAAAAGTATCAGAATGCAGCCTCCTGCGACCGTGTCATGTTGTTTGATCGCGGAGTACTGGACGCGCTGTATATGCTCGATGCGGAGAGCGCATTAACGCGAGATGAAATAGCGCAATACGTTCAAAAATTTCCATATAACAGCATTGTCTTTCTTCTGCCTCCTTGGAAAGAAATTTACGATACTGATTCAGAGCGTGATCAAACGTTTGAGGAGTCCGTAGCGGTGTTTGACGGTATGAAAAGGTGGTATTCGCAGTGGGGGTACGAAACACTGGAAGTCCCACAAGGCAATATTAATGAGCGTGTTGCGTTCATTTTGCAGCGTATACATACCCCCTAACAATTCACGGTGGCGGACAATTTTTCCACCGTTTCGCGGCTCGAAATTTTCCGCAGAGCGCGGTGTTATGCGCCATATAGCCATTTTTCCAACCTCTGGGTTGGGGAAGGAGAGCGCTAACCATATCCAACGAAGAGGTAAATTGAAGTGGACACTACATCAAGTAAGGTTAAAGGCCATTGTCGTTGCGGGCAGGTAGAATTTGAGGTTAGTGCTAAGCCAATGATCACCATGGCATGTCACTGCACAGGATGTCAGCAAATGACATCTAGCGCGTTTAGCTTGAGTTCGCTTTATCCGAGCGAGGCATTCTCAATTAACTCCGGAGAGCCCGTTATCGGTGGGCTGCATGGGAACACTCGCCACTATTTCTGCGGGCATTGTATGAGCTGGCTGTTCACTCGCCCCGAAGGCATGGATAACTTTGTCAATGTTCGCTCAACGTTGCTAGCCCGGATTTCTCACAGGGTATAAAAGAAAGCGGCTGAAAG
>NZ_JABUZE010000022.1:0-4307 GCF_014897805.1 Halomonas sp. 3F2F | reverse complement strand
ATGATCGCTTAAACGAGTGTCCACTGTTGCTGGGTAAGATCAGTTATCTCCGGCGGCCGCGGCATGGGCAACGGCGAAAACTTCAAGCTGCTCGACGGCATTGCCGACAAGCTGGGCGCGGCGATTGGTGCTTCTCGCGCCGCGGTAGATGCAGGCTTTGTACCCAACGATATGCAGGTCGGTCAGACGGGCAAGATCGTCGCCCCGGATCTGTATATCGCCGTGGGGATCTCGGGTGCCATCCAACACTTGGCGGGCATGAAAGACTCCAAGGTGATCGTCGCGATCAACAAAGACGACGAAGCACCGATCTTCCAGGTGGCCGATTATGGCCTGGTGGGCGATTTGTTCGAAATCCTGCCAGAGCTTGAGAAAAAGCTGTAAACTTTAAGAAATGGATTTAACCGGCCAGCGCATCACCCCTTGCTAACTTGTCCGCTGACGTAGAAGGCCCTAGCGATGATTTAATGTGTCGGTTGTTTCGTCGAGCCGAAAGTCGATTCAGGTTATCTTGAGAATAAACTAACATGTCACTGTCTTTGGGATGCTACCTTAAAGAACCGTCAGAGCGTAGCGAATTCAAGCCCACCAGAAGTGACTTCAGTAGAACAAAGGCACACATCGCACTGCACATCTGTGACGGTTTCAATTTCAACCTTTTCAGTAATTTTCATCTCTATCTCCAGCACCAACCAACAGAACCCTTACCCAGCAAATAGCTTCGATCTTAGATTGCTGCTTTTACGCCTTAGGCAGATTGTTGATGTAGCATATAGTGTTTACTCCACCGCTTAATGGAAGCGTTCTGGATGCCCAAGGTCTCCGGAATAACCGGGGCGGTTCAGTATGTGCTTGTGGGGTAGTATATATCCAAGTCCGTTTTAACCGCTTAACTAACAGAAGGGGTCAGCCCACCAAGACTCTTCTTAGGTCTTTCCTAGTTATACTCCCGCCGCCACGCCTCGATGACTACCATTTGTTATTAGCATATCAACCCTGACACACTAGATCAGACAGCAACAGCTCAAGCTGTACACAGGTAACCAGCTTAGAGAAACGGCACAAAAAAACGGCGACTCCAGCAGGAGAAGTGTCGCCTATTCCTACCTCACTTTAGAGCTCCCATGTTGGGCGACCGTAGCCATTACGATACACGCCATCACCAGCATATAGCGCACGGGGTAGCCACTTCGAGAGCGCTTATTCTCATTGACTACATAGAAAGTAACGTTGCCCGTGCCCAGCGGTTTTGAAAAACGGTTGCCTGGACGCTTAGCTTGCCATTCCACCTTATGTTGATGTGAGGGAAGCCGCTTCTTCCATTCACTCAGCTGCTGCTTCTCAGACAGGGACGATCGCGCACTGGGTGTCAGCTCAACGACTGCTCTGATGCGAGCATCCAGACCCAGCACCCAACTCACAAAGGCCAAGCCATCATCGGCATCGCGAATCCATACATGACCGTCGGTGGCACGGTGGTAGCGGTAGAAAAAACGAAGATGCCTACGCAATTCATCCGGATGATGGCTAAACCACCACGACCAGATGGCTTGGTACATCGCATTCGCCACTGGGCGTTCCGCCAGCGAGCGCGGCATTGCCAGGCGTGGGTGGGCAAAATCATTCGGTGCTGACTGCTTACCTTTCGTCATCCGGTAGTGACGAAACGCGCTCATCCCCTGCCGCGTGCGCGCTGTTAGAACCCTCCGCGCGCAAGACGTTAGCCGCTCTGCCTCGCCTTTACACAAATTAAAGATATGCTCAACGTCGTCAAAATCGCGTTGATACAAAGCATCCAGCGCAGCGGCGACCTGCTCCAGCGATAGCTGACTCAGACCTTGGCGCTCAAGCAGTATCTTGGCTGGCAATTCAGGATAGGGGGCTAGCGCCTGCTGAGCTACGTCTATCACAGAACATTTGGGAAAGGCCTTTTTAAGCCAACGTGGCGGTTTTCCCCCGAAACGCTCTTTCCATTTACGCAGGGTCGCCGGCTTGATTTGGAGCACGTTGGCCAAGGGTTCCAACTGAGCAATTGCGTGGCTCGGAATACAGCTCTCCATCGAGGAGGACTGCTTGTGGCAGTAATGGTCAAGGAGCAGGCAGGTAAAGTGCAAGTAGCTTCGTAATGTCACATCGGGGGACGCATGCCCCATCAGTTGCGCGATAAAGTACAGCCCTGATCGCGTGGGCCCCTCAGCGACCTTGTCCCAAAGAAAAGCATGATGGGAAGGCCCTGACCAGGGTATCTCCACCCCATGAAAAGAGAGCAACAGATAGTTAGCCAGTGAATGACGCAGGTGATGAAAGCGCAGACTGTAATCCCCGGTGATACGTCGCATGGCTTCGTGGATCTCTGCCTGCACCTCATCATCGCGTAGTGGAGCCACCGAACCACTTCCCTCACCGAACAGCATGACTCGACCGTGAAGGGACACCTCTTGTCGATTGGCGATGAAGGCCTTGAATGCTTCCAGCTCGCTGTCCGTCAGCAGATAATGAAGCGGAAGCTGCCGCCGTGAATCATGGCTCTTAACCCCCACATACTCATTGTTACGAACCAGAAGGGTAACGTCGGTATTCTGCACCTCTTGATGAAGCAAGACATCATCTAACTGAATGGAAAGTGCTTCTCCTATCCTGAGACCAGCGCGAAATCCAAGCACAAATACCCAATAGCGAATTTGCCCCATGATGTTTGACGAGCGGGAGGCCAGAAAGCTAGCTATCAGACGATACTCATCCTCTGACAGACAATTGGCATCGGCGTGATGCGCGATAGTTGCCCCACCGTCAGCAAACACCATAGAGACGTTGGCCAGGCCTTGATCAATCACAAGAAAAGAATGGAATGAGCGCAACACCGTCCAACGGTAGTGGCGGTTTTTCTCGGTCTTGGCCTGTTCGACCACGAACTGATAGGCCTCAATGAGCGCATCCATCCGGTCCTGATCAACCGGCGTCTCCCCCAAAGCCTGCAGAAGCGGCATGCTTACACCGAGATACTTGTACAGCGTCGACTGCTTTCGCTTCTGCTTCTGATGCAAGAACAGCAGCCAGCGACACAGGCATTCAACGGTGGGAGCCATACGCTGAGAAGCAACAATGGCACTTTCCAGCTCGCGAGAAAGGTCTCGAAACCTGAGGCGTTTCTGGTTACGACGCTTATAGAGCGTATCGTGTAACGATTTCAGCAGCGCACGCCCTTCATATAACGGTTGGTCCCGCTCACAACGCTCGGTCACCATTGGCGTTAGCCCGGATCCTTCTCCTGGAAGCACATCCTCCTGCTCGGCTTTTGGCTTGGCATGCTTTACGTACCCACCGGTGAGCAGCTGATGCCAACGCTCTTCAGCAATTGACGTGCTTGGGTGTTTGCCGTGTGCGCTGTTCACGATATAAGCCGGTACATGTAAGCGAAAGGCGGTCGAGGCATGCTCGCTAAACGTCGGAAGTGACACCGGCTCAGTCTTTAAAGCGCCACAGAAATGCAGCCAAGCCGTCTGGGTATAAGTCCTCGCCTGCTGATAACCGCCACACTTCTCGCCAGGGTGGCCAAAATGCTGAATGTGGCGCATCAACACCGCTAAGGCCGACACTCCCAACAGCCAACGGCTACGTGGCAACACCCGTTTCGATTTTGGCATGCCTTCCGGTACTGTCTCATGCAGCACCAACCAGGCAGAAGCCCCGTGCACTGCCAATGTAGTGGTGGCCAATGGTAGTGAGTTCAGGTGCTTGCTGCCCAGCAGGCCGTCATTGGCAATCACACAATAAAGAAACAGCCCCCAACTGATCATTTCAGGCTCAAGCCGACGGTGTCCCTTTTTTCCATTGCCGTGCCAAAGAAGCGCCTGAAAGTCTGGCTGCTGAATCTCATGATCGGCATCCTGGCACCAGTCACGGTAATCGCTTAAATTTTTGAAGGACAAGGGCGTAAAAGGACTCGCCGCTGGCCTGACCAGGTGCAGCGGCGCTGGAACGCGCACGTCCCACCCCAACTCACGCTGCCCACGCGACAGCCCCAGTGATAAGAAGTTAACCTTGTTGCGAATTTCGACGACTGAACGGTTGTCACCGGTTTGTAGGGCTTCTTCCCACTGCTGGGCGATATCCGTCGGCACGCTGACATCCGATTCACCGCGGACAAGGCCAGGGTGCGTTTCCTGTAGCAGTTCCAGCACTGCCATTTGGTGACGACGCCTATTTAGCAGATGCTGCCGATGGCGTGCCTCGGCACCACCTGCCCCTTCCGGAACTTGTATTGTAAGCGTTCATTCCAGGACGTAGTTGACTTACTTCACGTTGCG
>NZ_JABUZE010000183.1:0-1420 GCF_014897805.1 Halomonas sp. 3F2F | reverse complement strand
CAATGGGATGGACTCCTCCTCACCCTACTCCGGCGTCAGTGCGCCATACTGGTAGGTGGTTGGAAAACTATCAGCTTGAGAGTCAGGAGAAGCCCATATGAACATTAGCCGAGTTGGTGTGGATATCGCAAAGTCTGTCTTTCACGTACATGGCGTTGACCGGCATGAGAAGCCTCAATGGCGAGGTAAATATACCCGGGCCAAGTGGCTGGAGGCTGTCTGTCGACGCGTTCCTCAAGGCGCCACCATCGGCATGGAGGCATGTGCATCGGCGCATTATTGGGCGCGCGAACTTCAAGCGCGTGGCTACCATGTGAAGCTCATAGCGGCCCAATTCGTGAAACCTTACGTTAAAACGAATAAAAATGATCGGGCAGATGCTGAAGCGATTTGTGAAGCATTAGGCCGTCCAACGATGCGCTTCGTGGCCGTAAAAACCGTTGATCAACAGGACAGTCAAGCCACCCACCGGATCCGTGAAGAGCTGATTAGCCAGCGCACAGCGAAGGCCAATCAAATCCGTGGCCTCGTCGGTGAGTATGGGTTTATTGCCCCCACTGGTATTCAGCAGTTACGGCGGGCGCTGCCTCTTTGGCTAGAGGATGCCACCAACGGGCTCAGTGACCGCTTTCGCCGCCTATTGGCCGACTTAGCGGATGACTTACGTTATTTAGACGAGCGCGTTGCGCAGTTAACGTCCGCCATTGAAACACATGCCAACACCGACCCGGTTGCCAAGCGCTTGATGACCCTCCGCGGCATTGGCCCCATCACCGCCAGTGCCTTATCAGGTGTACTGGGTGACGGTACTATATACAAGCGAGGACGCGACTTTGCCGCCTCATTAGGACTGACCCCGCGTCAACATAGCACGGGCGGAAGAGAGCGCCTGTTGGGGATCAGTAAACGTGGCAATAGTTACTTACGCAAGCTGCTGGTACATGGCGCCCGCGCCGTCCTTCGTTATTCGGTGAAAAAAGACGACGGACTCAGCCAGTGGATCAAGCACCTTGCCGTGCGCAAACATCGCAACGTGGCGATCGTGGCACTCGCCAATAAGACAGCGCGTATGGCGTGGGCCGTCACACGTTACGAGGTGCCGTATAACCCTGAGTTGGCCGCCGCCGCTTAAACAGGTGACGCGACCATCAATGTTGAACCTTTAACCGGTGTTCCTACCGCCCCGACTGCACCACCACAAGAGAGATGGCGAACAGGTCGAACCGACGTCGGGCCATACCGTGTAGCGCGTAGAGCAAGAAAGCTCGTTTACGCTGAGGGTACCCGACGTGCGAATAGCCCATTAAGGTCCGATGTCCACGTTAGGCATCCTTTACGAGACCGGATATACGCTAGCAGTCGACTGTGCCGCTATGACCTTTTGTGCTTGCAGACGAGGAGGAGTCCATATACGCGCTAC
>NZ_JABUZE010000024.1:0-44858 GCF_014897805.1 Halomonas sp. 3F2F | reverse complement strand
TGGTGTGAGAGGACAGGGGAGGCGACTCCCCTTCCTACTCGATCCAATGGCTTAATTGCTTCCGATAGGCAATTTGCGCTTGGCTGGCACTGACAGGGCTCAAACGCACCTCGGTTCCCGGTACGCATTGAGCAAGCAGCGCACAGGCCATCGGGGTAAGCGCACCAAGGCGAGGATAGCCACCAATGGTTTGGCGGTCATTCATTAACACAATCGGCTGGCCGTCGGGTGGGATTTGCACGGCGCCAAGGGGAATTCCTTCAGAAATAATGCCACCGAGCGTGCAATGCAGAGGCTGGCCGGTGAGACGAATACCCATGCGATCAGCGCGGTTATCTACTGTCCAAGGCTGGTTAAAAGCGTTGTACAGGCTGCGTCCGGCGAAACGTGAAGCCTGCGAGCCAAGCACCATGCTGAGTTGGCAGCTTTTTTCCGGCATGGCAGGGGCTGTTCCTTCAGGCAAGCTGCGCTCACCGGGTGAGCTACCTTGCCAGGTGAGCTGGTCGCCGGTTTGTAGCGGTCTGCCGTCGTCATGGAGCCCGCCAATTTGTTCGCGGGCAGTGCAGGCACGGCTGCCCAGAATCGTTGGTGCGTTTAATCCGCCAGGAAACGCGAGATAGGCCCGTAGGCCACGCCGGGGCTGGCTGAAAATGAGTGTTTGACCGGAACGCAGCAGAAAGCTGGTGTTGGTGGCTAATGGCTGTCCATCGATGGTAGCGCCAAGGTCGGCCCCAGTGAGTGCTAAGCGCACCTCGGCATTGGCAACCAAGCTGAGGTTGCCACCCATAACAATCTCCAGTGCCGCGCTATCAGGTGCGTTACCGAGGAGCCAGTTTGCCCAGCGAAATGAAATCCAGTCGGCGGCACCGCTCTGGGTGACTCCCAAATGACCCACGCCGAACCGCCCTAAGTCTTGAATCAGAGCCAGTGGTCCGGCCTGCTTAACCGTTAGCATTGCCTGGCTCATGGCCGCTCCTCCATTGGCGTTGTATCGCCGCCTGATGCTTCAAACTCTGCTTTGCCAATCGCTTTAAAGCGCACCTTATCGCCAGGGCGCAGCAGGGGCTCGCCCCGCTTAGCGTATTCAAATAGCGGTACGGCGGTGCGACCTAAAATATTCCATCCCCCTGGAGAAAGGAGCGGGTAGATAGCCGTTTGTCGATCGGCAATGCCCACACTGCCTGCCGCGACTTTGCGGCGGGGTGTTTTCAAGCGAGGCGTGGCGATGCCTTCGTCTACCAACCCCATAAAACCGTAGCCGGGGGCAAAGCCCAGCGCGAAAACGCAGTAATCATGGTCGCAGTGACGCTCGATCAGAGAGTCAACGCTGAGCCCTGCGCGTTTTGCCACCAGCGGAAGCTCAGGGCCAACGCTTTCGTCATACCACACGGGGATCTCATGCAACTGACCGTTCTGCGATTCGGCAGGCGTTAAGTGGCGCAACGCACTGCGAATCAGCGTAGCGACTTGGCCAAAGGTTAGTTGCTGGCTGTCGTAGTGCACCAGCAGCGTGGTATAGGAGGGAATCAGGTCAATGAGTGCCTCGCCCAGCGCATCGCGTAGGGTTTGATCGGCAGCTATGATCCACGCCATATTGGCTTCATCGATAGTGTCAAACAGTCGTACCGTTACGGCGTCCATGGCCGCCGTTTCTAAACGCAGTTTCACGCAGACTCCAGCGCCGTAAAGGCATCACGAATCGCGCGCACGGCAGCCACCGACTCAGGATTGTCGCCGTGCACGCACAGGGTGTCGCAGGGTAGATGCAGCGCGCTACCGTCGCGGGCGGTCAGCGCCTCGCCTTTGGCGAGCGCAACAGCTTGCGCAACGATAGTGGCTTGGTCGTGGTGGACAGCGCCTGCCAGGCGGCGAGAGGCGAGATGGCCGGTTGCTTCATAAGCGCGGTCAGCGAACGTTTCAAACCACAGGGTAACGCCCATTTGTTTCGCCAACTGACGATGAGGTTCTGGATCGGCAGTTGCCATGACCATTAGCGGAAGGTTGGCATCATAAGCACGTACCGCACGCATGGCGCCTTCCAATAACTCAAGATTCGCCGCCATGTCGTTATACATCGCTCCATGGGGCTTTATGTAGCTCAGCGTCACGCCTTCTGCTTGGCAAATTCCGGCCAGCGCACCGACCTGGTACAGCACCATATCCTCTACTTCTGCGGGCGAGCAGGCCATAGAGCGACGACCAAACCCCATTAAGTCAGGGTAGCCGGGGTGGGCGCCAATACGCACGCCATGCTGACTGGCCAAGGCGACCGTGCGGCGCATGACATGGGGGTCTGAGGCATGATAGCCACAGGCGATATTGGCACAATCGACGTAAGGCATTACGTCGGCATCTAAGCCAATCGACCAATTACCGAAGCTTTCGCCCATGTCGCAGTTGAGCAGTGGGAGTTTATTATCGATCATTGTGCACTCTCTTTATGAGTGAGCAGCTCAACCCTGCGTGCAAGGGAGCATCATAGACTGATAGCTGCGATAGGCGCTCATTACGGTCTCGTACTGCACTTGGTGCGCTATAATGAAGTCGTCATCGTAAATCGTCTCGTCTGGATACTCAGTAATCAGCTGTAGCGGGGTCAGCTGTTGGTCGTCAGGCGTTAGCAAGTAGGGGATATGGTGGCGCGTCAAGAACTCCAAGCTACCGGCATGAGCCTCGAAAACCTCGATTTGGCGTTGGTTATACTCAACCAATCCCGGTACGGTTGATAGGTGATCGGTAACCCCTTCTAGTAACGCTTGGGCCTGCGTTTCCCACTCTTGATGATAGCGGATGACGAGAAAGAAGCCCTTGGGGATTGACCATAGCTCAAAGTTACGTGGTATGTAGCCGGTTAAGGGGCGAGTCCATTCATGCGCAGGGTAGCCATGCAAATTGATATGCAGATTGGCGCCGCTTAACGCCTTGGCCCGTTCACGGATGGCAAGCTCGAACTCACCATTGGCCGCTTGTGCCTGTAAGTCGTTGCCAAAGGCCGTATAACGCGCCGCATGATGCATATGGGTTGGCTGCTCAGCGACTAGTCGTTGCTGTAGACGGTAGCCATCGGGGTTTTCTAAAGGTGAAAGCACAAAGTGTGTGCCCGCTTGCAGCGCTAGATCACGCCCAGCACGAAGGGCGCCAACGATGCCTGAAGGCTCATTAGCATGCTGCGCAGCGCTAATCATTACTGCACGGTCGCTTCCTTGACGATAACGTGCAGACAGTAAGCGCCCGCAGCGACTCTTGGCGTTGATAATGTCGCCGCCGAGAGCTTCCAACTGCTTGGTGATTTGTGGAACGCTGGGAGGATGCGGAGCCGTATCAAGCGCAATATCGCCTTGAGTAGGGGCTATAGATTTACATAGCGGCCGTAGACTGATCATCAGTGACATTGGCTTTTCAGGACAGTTACGAATTTCCGGCACAATCTGCCCAGGCTGAATCGAACGATCTCCTAGTGGTAAACCAGCATGGCACTGATAATACTCCAGTAGCGAAAAGTAGAGTTCCTCATGCATACCTTCGGTGAGGCTGATGTGCTCTCTACCAAAAGGTAGTGATGTGTCTTGGATCGGCAGGTTAACGCTGATATTCAGTTCTTCGAAAAAGGGCTGCTTGGTTGACCAGGGCGTTTGGATGATCGTCTCCATTGCCACTTCAAACAGACGCTCGTAATCGCAAGTGTAATACGTACTATCTCCCTCGCCATTCGCGGTGCGCCAAGCAATCCAGCCGCAAGGAGAGAGCTGCCAAGCATTTACATGGTCGAGGTGGCGCCGGTTGGGAGCAGCGACGCTGATTTGTTCGTGCTGGCCAGCGTCGTTGGTCAGCGTCAGTTCATAGTGATAGAGCGCAGTCTGGGTTGCGCAAGGCACTGCTTCCCAGGTCAGCGCCACCTGCTTATCGAGTAGCCCGGCCAGAGGATAAGCTTCCAGCAGAAAACGTTGGGGGGACTCTTCGGGCGCAGGATAGCGGATATGTATTGCGCGCAGTGGGCAATCGCCGAGAGTTTCGTTAATGCTTTCAATAAAGTAGTGAATTAGCGGCTTATAGGCGCTGTAAAAGCGTGCCTTGATACCGTGCTGAGCAAGTAACTGTTCGGCGTGTTGTCGAGTGGGTTGGTCATCGAAAACCCAGGCAGTCAGCTCATCACCGGGTGATAGCTGGCGCTGATACTGTGCCACGAGCGCATCGACGCTGCGCTCAAATGTGGTGTCTAGCAGTAATGTCATTGTGACGTCCGCCCCGTTGGATCTAAGGTATCGCGTAGCCAGTCGCCAAGCAGGTTAAGACCCAGTACGGTGAGCAGGATCGCTACACCAGGAAATACGCTGATCCACCAGGCAGTTTGGAGATAGGTACGGCCTTCAGCCAGCATGCCGCCCCAACTGGGGATCACTGGGTCGACGCCAAGTCCAAGGAAGGTGAGACTGCTTTCCAGTAGAATATTGTTCGCCACATTGAGCGTCATTAGCACAATCACCGGGCCAAGCAGGTTGGGAAGCAGGTGCTGGAAGAGAATACGCCAGTCGCGCACGCCAATCGCCTGGGCAGAAAGAATAAATTCGCGATCTTTAAGTGACAGTACCGACCCTCTGACTAGACGAGCGTACTGCACCCATTGAGAGACGATCAGCAGAATAATCATATTGGTCAGTCCGCCCCCGATGACCGCGATAAACGTGATGGCGAGCAGAATGAAAGGGAGCGCGAGCTGCACGTCGGCAAAACGCATGACGATCATATCAACAATACCGCCGTAGTAGCCCGAAAGCAGTCCCATGACGATACCCAGCACTACCGCTCCCAAAGCAGAGTAGAACCCCACCTTTAGTGAAATTTCACCACCGATAATGACCCGAGCGAGAATGTCGCGGCCCAGTGGGTCCGTACCGAGCGGGAAGCTGCCATCGGCGAGTGGCGGGGTTAACCGCATGGCGAGATTAACGTCGCTTCCGCCGCCTGGAAATAGCCAGCCTGAAAATAGCACTGCAAAGGTAATACCGCCGACTAGCAGGGCACCCATGATGAACTCGAAGCTTTTGAAACGCTCCAAATCAAGAGAATTTACCGACATAATGGCACCTAGCTCTTACGCACGCGCGGATCGACAAAGCCGTAAGCGATATCGACCAGCAGATTGATGGAGATAATCATCAGCGAGAGGATTGTGATAACGCCTTGTAGCACTGGATAGTCACGGGCGGCCACGGCATCGAAGGCCAATGTGCCAAGTCCTGGCCAATTGAACACTCGTTCAACCACGACGATACCGCCGAGTAACCCGCCGAACTGCAAGCCAAAATAGGTGATTAGGGGAATCGAGCAGTTGCGCAGAGCGTGCTTATAAAGCACGACGGAGTTGGAAAGGCCCTTAGCTCTTGCCACCATGATGTACTGTGAGCGGAGCGTTTCCAGCATCGTGGTTCTTACCAAACGCACGTTGGTTGCTGTCAAAATAATGCCCATCGTCGCTGCTGGCATGATAAAGCTTTGCCACCCTTCCATGCCGCTAGGAGGAAGCAAGTTAAAGGTAATCGAAAGCAGCAGCACCAGCATGATGGCGAGCCAGAAGTTCGGAAAAGAAAGCCCTACAAGCGATAGAATACGAATCAACTGATCGGGCCATTTGCCGCGCGAAACAGCAGCTTTAATACCCAGCGGAATCGAAACAACAATAGACACCACAAGTGATGCGAAGGCGAGAGCCAGCGTGGCAGGCAGAGCTCGGCCGACCAGCTCACTTACCGGCGTACCGCCCATAAAACTGCGCCCCAGGTCACCGGTAAACAACCCTTTAAGGAACTCTAGATACTGGACCAAAAACGGTTGATTCAGGCCCAGGGCTTCGCGAATGCGTTCTAGGTCCGCCTCGGTGATACTTCCAGCGCCTTGTGCCAGCATCACCGCCGGATCGCCTGTAAGGCGAATCGCAAACGAAACGATCAGCGTTACGGCTACTAGCACAAACAGTGCTTGTAGCAATCGGTAGAAAAGAAACTTGGCCACGTGGCCTCCCTCTCGATAAACAAATGGCCGCCGCCGTTCATGGCGGCGGCGAATTGGACTTATTCAGAGACGTCGACGTTGGTCAGGCGTATCCGGTTATCGGGCGCCGGTTCAAAATTTTCTACCCGCTCTCCCACGCCGTACAGAGCGTTCAAACTATAAAGTGGCATTTCAAGTGCGCGCTCCTGGGTATAGCGAGCGATATCCTGCAGTAGCGTTTCGCGCGCATCGCGGTCCAAAATACCGCGCTGTGCGTTGAGCATCTCGTCTAGTTGTTCATCGCTGTCGTAAGGGTTCCAGCGTTCGCCTGTGTGATACATCAGGTAAGCAGTGTTGTCGTAGTCAAACGTCCAGCCGCCCCACTTCTGCTGAAACATTGCACCGGTGCGTCCTGCTGGAATGATGTCATTGAGTAGCACATTGGTTTCATAAGGCTGAATGGAAGCATTGAGTCCTACACTTTGCAGATAGGCGGCAACCACCTGAGCAACTTCGGCAAAGGTTGAGTCATTGCCACGCACATCAATCTGGAGCGTAGCCCCTGGTTCTACGCCTGCTTCCCTGAGCAGCTCTTGGGCGCGCTGAGGGTCATAAGGATAAGGCTCTAGTTCCGAATCGAATCCAAACGATTGGCTGCCTTGGAAACTGGCGATAACGTTTCCTTCGCCAGCCAGAATGGAATCAACAATCGCCTGGCGATCCACTGCCATGATAATGGCTTGGCGCACACGCTCGTCAGCGGTGATACCAGACTGGGTATCAAAGCGGAGCGCTTCTACCGTCGGTGATGCGACGCTGACTACCTTAGTATTGGGATGATCGTTGATCGCGCCAATCATGCCGATAGGGATAGTTGGTGGAAGCACAATGTCGATTCGTCCTGCCTGCAGCTCGGCGACGGCCGTAGATGGCTCAGAGATGAAGCGATAGGTGACGCTATTGAGCTTGGGCGTGCCGCCCCAGTGATCGGTAAATGCTTCCAGTTGCACATCAGAACGTGGCGTGTAGTCGACTACTTTAAAGGGACCAGTGCCTACAGGGTGGGTATTAAAATAATCGTCGCCATGCTCCTCAATGTAACCGGGAGGCACGATCATGGCTCCGTAGCCAGCTAACTTCGTGAGCAATACGGGGTCGGGTTCATTTAAATAGAAGTCAACGGTGTAGTCATCAACAATATCGACACGTTCGATAGCGGTGTAGTTCGAGCGCTGTGGACCGCGTGCGCCCTCTTCGCCAAGTAGCCGATCAAAGGTGAACTTGACTGACTCGGCGTTGAACGGTTCTCCGTTATGAAAAACAACGCCTTCGCGTAGCGTGAAACGTAGGCGCGTACCGTTGTCCAGCTCTTCCCATGCTGTGGCTAGCCCAGGAACCAGCTCAAGATCAGGGCCACGGTAGGTTAGTCCATCAAAGATATTGGTGGCTACCGAGGCCCAGTTAACCAAAAAGGTGTCAATAGGATCCCAACTGCCTGGGTCTTGTGGCGAGGCTATCGTCAGCGAGCCTGCGTGGCTGGCAGTTGCTGTCGCCATGGCGGCCGCCAATGTGCAGGCTTGGAACAGTGTTGTCTTTTTCATTTTACAGTTCTCCAAAAGCTTATTGTTGATGTTTACTGCGGATGACTACAGGCAGTGCGAAGCGCCGCCACGTGAGACGAAATGACCAGCTTCTATTTCGTCTAAGGAGAACACCGTTGGCTCATCCCCTACCTTACGAATAGGACTTGGGATATCTCCCTCCAGCAGTAGGTGTTCGCGACGGTAGTGAGGGTCAGCCACTGGTACGGCAGAAAGTAGTTTCTGAGTGTAGGTGTGCTGAGGGGAGTCAAATACTCGCTGGCGTGGTCCCATCTCAACAATCTGTCCCAGATGCAGCACCGCGACGCGATGACTCATTTTTTCAACCACAGCCATGTCATGGCTGATGAAGAGGTACGCGAGTCCCTCTTCGCGCTGTAACTGCATCATCAGATGAATAATTTGCGCCTGAATCGAGACATCCAGTGCTGAAAGCGCTTCATCGGCAATAATCAACTTGGGTTTCGAGGCCAGAGCCCGAGCGATACAAACACGCTGCCGCTGGCCACCTGAAAACTCATGCGGGTAGCGATTAGCATGTTCTGGTTGAAGACCAACACGCTCTAACAGCTCGTTAACTCGCAGTTGGATGCGTTTTCGATCGCTCATCAATCGGTGGGTATGAATAGGCTCAGCAATAGAAAAACCTACGGTCTTACGCGGGTCTAGTGAAGCAAAGGGATCTTGGAAAATGTACTGCACCTGTTGGCGTAGCATCATTTTCTCGCTGCGTGACATTTCCGTAACAGCTTTGCCGGAAAAGACGATGTCGCCGCTGGTGCTCTCCTGCAACTGCTGAATGGTGCGGCCAATGGTAGATTTTCCGGAACCTGACTCTCCGACCAATGCCAGCGTTTCGCCAGGGAAAATATCAAAGCTCACGCTCTCTACTGCGTGGACGCGGTGGCTGACGCCGCCAAAAAAACCTTTGTTGATATCGAAACGCGTTACCAAGTTCTTGACGCTTACCACCGGCGTTTCCTGAGTGCGAACGGTATCCTGTACCGTCGGCTCGCCTTGAGTGATGATTTTATTGCCGTCAAAAATAACCAGTGGCTCGGCACGTGGCAGCGTTTGACCTTGCATGCTGCCCAATGTTGGAACAGCAGCCAGCAGTGCTTGAGTATAAGGAGCCTGGGGGGACGCAAAGAGGGTGCTGACGTCCGCTTCTTCGACCTTCTCACCATTACGCATCACGACAACGTGGTCGGCCACCTCTGCGACTACGCCCATATCATGGGTGATAAAGATAACCGCCATCCCCAGCTCCTTTTGGAGGTCGCGGATGATAGCCAGGATTTGAGCCTGGATGGTGACATCCAGCGCAGTGGTGGGTTCGTCAGCAACCAGTACCTTGGGCTTACAGGCAAGTGCCATCGCGATCATTACCCGCTGACGCATACCGCCGGAGAGTTGGTGAGGGTAGCGCTTGAGTAGGGACTCTGCATCAGCTAAACGCACAATGCGTAGCAGCCTTAATGCCTCTTCTCTGGCGGTGGCTCGGGTGTAATCGCCATGCAGCAGCAGTACCTCGGTGATTTGATCGCCAATGGTGTAGACCGGGTTCAGCGACGTCATCGGCTCCTGAAAGATCATTGAGATCTCTTTGCCACGAATTTTACGCATTTCCTTATCAGAAAGTTGCGTTAAATCAATCGGTTTACTGTCTGGGCTACGGCGAAACAGGATATTGCCCTTGGCGATGGTGGCATTCAAATAGTGAACTAAGCCCATCGTGGCCAGCGAGGTCATGGATTTTCCTGATCCCGACTCGCCTACAATTGCCAGCGTCTGGCCAGCGTATAGGTCAAACGAAAGGTCTTTGACGACACGGTTGGAACCAAAGGCAATATCCAGCGATTGAACGGACAGTAGGGGAGGATGATCATGATGAGGCACAGTAATATACCTATATTTTTTATATGATTTATCTGTAAATTATCTGCATAGTGTTCACGTGTCAATTGTACGATTTACCCTCTTTTCTTAATGGTAGAAGAACCTTTGATATCGAAAACGAGTTGCTAGCCGCCCCTAAAACCGCGGACTATGGTTCAATTAGCGGGCGTCCGCTCTGCTAATATGGATTAACAATGCAAAATAAATAGGTAGGTATTAATGATAGATGTAGACCAAATGGTAGCGGGTGGGCGTGGGCCGATTGTTTCGTCGGAGCACTTATCACACAAGGCGAAAGAGTTGTCTGAACTTGAATTCGGTTTGATCATCTCGAGCCATGCCTTCAATCGCTGGATGGTGCGTTGTATGACCGCTACTGGCTATCCAGAATTGGGGACGTTGGATGTGCTGGTTCTGCATAGTGTCAGCCATCGTGAACGTGCAAAGCGTCAAGCTGATATATGCCTCGTGCTAAATGTAGAAGACACTCATACTGTTACGTATGCGCTGAGAAAGTTAGTTAAACTCAATCTCGTTAAAGGTGAAAAACAAGGTAAGGAAACTTACTTTTGTACTACTGAACAAGGACGAAATGCCTGTAGCCGTTATGCCGAAATCCGTGAAGCCTGTCTAATTGATTCGCTTACATCGATGGGTATAGAACGTGCAGAAATCAGTAAAGTGGCGGGGATTTTACGTGCAATGTCTGGCCTGTATGACCAGGCAGCACGGGCAGCCGCTTCTCTTTAAAAAGTGTCAGCTTTGATGCAACGAGCGGCGCGTTAGCCTGTAAAAAGGATGCAGTGACTAAACGATTAAGGAGCCTATGCAATTCGAAGATCTCTAAGTTGTTTTGCAAGTTCTAATGTACAGCTTTAATTAGCACGATTTTTCAGTGACGTGATGCTTGAAACAAAAAAGCGGCTTCTATCTGCCTTGAACGCATATGAGCTATGTTGTGATGTGGCTTATAGAAAATATAGAAGTAATGCGCCATTACTTCTGCTAAATCTAAGTGAGCCTCCACGAATATTACAAATAAGAGGAATGCTCCTATGCGTAACTGCATCTTTACTCCCCTTGCCCTAGCCACTATCTGTAGCTTGGCTGCCACGGCCCATGCGGCTGAATGGACTATGGCAACGCCTTATGGTGATGCAAGCTTCCATACCCAGAACAATAAACAGTTTGCAGAGGATGTGGCTGAGGCCACAAACGGTGACTTAACCATTACGGTGCACAGCGGTGGTTCGCTGGTCTCACATGGTGAAATTAAGCCGTCGGTGCGCCGTGGCACGATTGATGCTGGCGAAGTGTTCCTCTCTGTTCTTTCCAATGATGACCCTATTTTCGAAGTTGATACGCTGCCGGGGGTAGCCGGTAGCTATGAAGATGCCTATGCCTTGTGGGAAGCCACTAAGCCGATGATTACTGAGCTGTTTGCCTATGAAGGAATGGTGCCTTTGTATGCTGTCGCTTGGCCAGCGCAGGGCATTTACACCTCTGCGCCGTTAACCGATCCCGATCAGTTCGATGGCTTGCGGGTGCGTGCGCCAAATATTAATACTCAGCGTTTCGTTGATAATTTAGGTGGCAGCCCGACGGAAACCGAAGAGTCTGATATTCCTACCGCGTTTAGCACCGGTCGTGTGGATGCCATGATTACGTCCAGTTCTACCGGTAACTCCATGGCAGCCTGGGACTATGTGACCGACTACACCGATGCCAACTTGTGGCTGCCTAAGAATATTGTGTTTATGAGTCAGCGCAGCTTTGATCGTTTAGATGAAGCTACCCAAGACGCGCTGATGGAAGCGGCTGCTAGGGCTGAAGAGCGTGGCTGGCAAATGAGCCGCGAGAACAATGAAACTAGCTTGGAGGCGCTGAAGGAAAATGGCATCTCAGTTTCTCAGCCTAACGAGACGGTGTCTGCTGCTCTGCAAGCGGCGGGCGATGAGCTGTTTGCCGACTGGGAATCCCGCGCTGACGATGACGCAAAACAAGCCTTAGAGAGCTATCGCGAACAACGCGGTAACTGAGTCTTAACAACTAATGTTGGCTTTAAGGGCGGCTGTTTGTGCCGCCCTTACCACCCACGCGCTCAATGAGACTGCGAACATGATGTTTAAATTCGACAAACTCTACCGCCTCGGTGCTTGGGGTGCAGCCGCGTGTATGGTGGCTATTTGTGCACTTATCGCACTGCAGGTCACGTTTCGGTTAGTAGATGCGTTGCTTGTTTTGGTTGGCCTTAGCCGGCTCGGCGTGAGCATCACCGGCGTTTCTGAGATGGCGTCTTATCTGTTAGTTGGGGCAACGTTTCTTGGGCTTGCCTACACCTTTGTTCACCATGCGCATATTCGGGTGACGCTGCTTATCTCGCGACTACCCTCAGCCATACGCGTCTGGTTTGAGGTGTTTGGGTTACTCATTGCGGTAGTGATCAGCCTGTTGCTGGCTTATGGCTTGATTGGGCTAGCAAGAGAGAGCCTTCAATATAACGATGTATCGTCGGGCTTTTTATCGATTCCCTTGTGGATACCGCAATCGGTATTAGTCGTTGGGGTAGGGCTCTTGGCATTGGCACTTCTGGAAGCCTTGTGGATAGCGCTGCGTATCGCTATCCACGACCCTGCGAGCTTCCGTGAAGCAACCGCCATCGACGACAACGAAGCGCATTAAGACGCTACCCAGGAGACACCCTCGTGCTATTACTTAGTTTGGCTACCATCTTTACCCTTGTGGTGCTGTTAGGCAGTGGCGTCTGGATTGCCTTTGCTCTGATTGGCACTGCTTGGATTGCGCTTCAGTTTTTTAGTCCCTTCGACCCCGGCCCTATTCTTGCCTCGGATTTTTGGGGAGCAAGCTATGGCTGGGATTTAACGGCGTTGCCGATGTTTATCTGGATGGGGGAGATTCTGTTTCGCTCAGGTCTTGCCGACAATATGTTTCGTGGCTTGTCGCCCTGGTTAAATCGCCTGCCAGGACGTTTACTTCACACCAATATCATTGGCAGCGGCATGTTTGCCGCCGTATGTGGCTCTTCAGCGGCGACCTGTGCAACGGTGGGGAAAATGACCCTGCCGGAACTCGAGCGCCGCGGCTATGACAGCAACATGGCGATTGGTACATTGGCCAGCGCTTCAACGCTAGGCTTGCTGATTCCGCCTTCTATCGTGCTGATTGTTTATGGCGTAGTGACTGAGCAGTCCATTACTCGGCTATTCATGGCAGGCATTGGGCCGGGGCTGATGATCTTAGCCATGTTTATGACTTATCTGGTGCTGTGGGCTCTATTGAAAGGTAACCGGAACGGCTTAACCGGTGCTGATGAGTCGGGCATGAGCTTTGTTGAGAAGCTACGCAATACCTGGTCGCTGGTGCCAATTCTGCTGCTGATTGGCGGTATTATCGTATCGATTTATGGCGGCCTAGCATCACCAACAGAAGCTGCCGCGGTAGGCGTTGTGCTGTCGATGGTCATTGCGCATTTTAATGGCCACTTTAATCGAGATATTTTTACCAGCTCGTTATTTGCCGCAGTACGTACCGCGTGCATGATCGCTTTTATTATTGCTGGCGCGTCATTTTTGACCTCTGCGATGGGCTTTACTCAGGTACCAATGCAGTTAGCTCGCACGATCGGTGAAATGGGGCTATCCCCCACGATGCTGCTAGTGGCCTTAACGGTGCTGCTGTTGATCATGGGCTGTTTTTTGGATGGTATTTCACTGATTCTGCTAGTCACGGCCATTATTATGCCCGTGGTTAGCGCCGCTGGATTTGATCTGATCTGGTTTGGTATCTATCTGGTGATTGTGGTTGAGATGTCGCAAATTACACCGCCAGTGGGTTTTAACCTATTTGTCATTCAAGGGCTCACCGGTAAAGATATTGTCACCATCACGAAAGCCACACTGCCATTCTTTTTGCTGATGCTGCTGGCGATTGCTTTTATGCATCTCTTCCCTGAAATCGCCTTGTACCTGCCCCAGGCACTGAACAGATAGTAGACGACTAACGGTTAATCTTGGCCATGAATGGAGATGCCCCGGCGGCCAGAGCGTTTGATGAAATACATGCTCTGGTCGGCGGCATCTATCAGCTCCCGCTCATTACTGAAGTTGCCATCGCTTAAACACGCAATACCCATAGAGGCAGTGATATACAGTGCTTCTTGGTCAATTTCCAACATCGGTTGCTCATTTAAATGCAGCGCAATGCGTTCGGCTAACTGTCTCGCAGTTTGAGCGGTCTCATCGGGCAATATAATTAAAAACTCTTCACCGCCATAGCGCCCAGCCAAGTCGCCTGAGCGAGTTAATGACGCGAGCGTTTTACCAAAACGTTCCAGAATTAAGTCGCCTGCCTGGTGGCCATATTGGTCGTTAAGCACTTTGAAATGATCTAAATCGATAAACACCACTGACATTGTGCGGCCTTGCTCATTGCAAAGCGCAAAACGTTCCTGGAGTTGCTGCTCTAACCACGCACGGTTAGCCAATTGAGTGAGTGGGTCAATACGGCTGCGCTCTTCTAATGCAGAATTATGTAGCTGTAGTGTATCCAACTGCTGTTGCTGAGCATCTAATCGTGCGGTGAGCGTCAAAGAGTGTTGATAGAGCAACTGTTGTGCGTCCGCCAGCAGTGTTTGGCTATCCACAGGCGCGGGTACGGTGAGATCCAAAATATCTGTTAATAAATCAATTTGTTCTGACAAGCGATGGAAAAGCGCTTCAATGACATTCGTAGGCAGTGTTTCTGTGACCGCTAACTGCCTAAGCAACATTGCTAAGGTGGTGCTTGGTTCAGGGCTGAGCCATGCATCGGCGATTGGGCCGGATAAGCGCAGGCAGAGTGTTGCCATGTCATCGGTTAAAAAACCGTCATGGCTTTGGTCAATAGCATGCACGATCGAGGACGGTAGCCCCCACTTGGCGGCTAACCAAGCACCAATCAGTGTATGGTCACTGCCAAAGTGGCGGCGTTCAGCGTTGACCAACTGTGCGTGAGACATTCTGCGTTCAGCGTATAGTGCCTCGGCCTCGTCTGGGTAGGTGGAGAGGATCGCCAAAATGCCTATATCTTGCAGTAGGGCAAGCGTGAATGCGCTGCCAACCTGTGCGGGGCAGAGTTGGTGAGCCAGCTTGCTTGCTACCACGGCGGCAACAATGGCGCGTCGCCATGTTTGCAGAGCCGCGTTCTCTGTAGGTGGCCAGGGAAACAGAGTGAAGCTCAATACGGTGGCGAGCGTTGCGTCTAATCCCAGTCGCTGGGTGGCTTCCAAACTGGTTTGTGCAGGATGAGCTGAACGCAGGTAGTGCACGCTATTCGCGGCCGCAATAAGGCGCGCCGTTAACCCTGGGTCGCGTTCAATAACGCGCGCATAGTCACTCAGAGAAGCTCGGGGGGAGCGTGCGATATCAAGCACTTGCATGGCGATAGCAGGAAGCGAAGGTAGGCTAGCCGAGCGTAATAAGGCATTACCAAGAAAACTGGGAAGCTCGCTAGTGAGCGAAGTATAAAGTGTTTCGTCTTCCGCTAAACGGCTCGTCATATTATCCCTCAACGTGCTGTCCAGCATAGCGAGCAGCCACTAAGTTATGTGCTAAATAATCAATTATAGCGTCTGCGTGTGTTAGCAGAGTCATAGATAGGCATGGTAAATCAGTAAAATAACTGTTTATGCTGTAGCCCGCTGCATTTTATTGCAACAGCTTATTATAACAGTGCTCTGTGGGCAGCTGCTCTACGATGACAAAAGTGAGTGCGCCAATGCACACCAGAAACGAAGCGTCGGAGATTTTCCGTCAGTTGGCGGAAGGTTTAGGACGTAGCGGAAGACCTGACTTTTATACGACGCTTGTCGAGCAACTTGCCCAACTGCTTGGGATTGATCATGCGTTGATCGCTGTGGTCACCGAGGCGCATATGGCTACAACATTGGCCGTTTGGTCAAATAACGATCATCAGGAAAATATCGCTTATCCTCTTATGGGAACGCCTTGTGAAACGGTTGTAGGTAGAGAACCTTGCTTGTATGCCTGCGATGTTCAGGCGCGCTTTCCTAAAGACGAGCTGCTCAGCCAACTGGGTGCAGAGAGTTACATGGGACTGCCTCTGTTTTCATCCGATGGCTCGGCCATTGGCATCTTGGCGGTGTTAAGCAATAAACCGATGCAGCTCGATGGGCTTGAAAACGAAATCTTGCGCATTGTGGCCGCTCAAGCGGGGGCAGAGCTTGGCCGCTGCCAAGCCGAGCAAGCGCTTCGTCAAAGTGAAGAATTGGCCCGAGAGAGTGAGCGGCGTTTAAACACATTGCTGAATCACCTTCCTGGCATGGCCTACCGTTGCCTAAATGATCAACACTGGACGATGCAGTTGGTCAGCCAAGGGGCTGAGGCGCTCACGGGCTATCATCCGGACGAATTACAAGATAATCGACTCATCAGTTTTGCCTCCCTCATACACGAAGCCGATCAAGACCGCGTTCATCTAGCAGCACAACAGGCAATCCAGCAGCGTCAGCCATATCGTGTGGTGTACCGATTGCGCCATCGGGATGGCAGTTACCGTTGGATGTGGGAGCAAGGGCAAGCTGTTATCGATGATGATGGCCATGTGGCCTATCTCGAGGGCTTTATCTCAGATGTGACCGACCAGCACGAATCACAACGCGTGCAGGATGCGGTGGTACAAGTAGCCTCTACAGTTACCTCACGCGTAGGAGACGATTACTTCCACCAGTTGATCATCACGTTAGCCACGTTATTAGAAGCAGATGCTGGGTTTATTGCGTTACTGGATCAACCTGTTCCACGGTCTTTGGGGACATCTAATAAGATAAACACGCTGCGGCCCGCAACAGCAGCCCAGACCGTTAGTTTAGTCGCGAATGGCCAGTTAATAGATAACCAAACGTTTATGCTGCAGGGAACGCCTGCTGAACGAGTCGTGTTTGAAGGCGAGAGCGTTGTTCAAAGTGGCCATGCGTTTACGCTGCCGGGA
Source organism: Halomonas sp. 3F2F (assembly GCF_014897805.1). Taxonomy (NCBI): domain Bacteria; kingdom Pseudomonadati; phylum Pseudomonadota; class Gammaproteobacteria; order Oceanospirillales; family Halomonadaceae; genus Halomonas; species Halomonas sp. 3F2F. The sequence continues at coordinate 28,362 of NZ_JABUZE010000024.1, read as the reverse complement.
ACCTCGTTAAGTACCCAGGCGTGGATAGGCCGCCGCTTGGATAATGCTAAGGGCGATGCCATTGGTGTGATGATGGTGTTTTATCAAACACCACTGACGACCAATGCGTTTGCAACTTCCGTGTTGAAAATTCTCTCTACGGGTGCTGCCGGTGAGCTAGAACGTCGCCGTGATCATCGTCACATGCAACGTCTTGCCTATACAGACAGCACAACAGGATTGCCTAATCGTGCGCGCTTTATGGAGCTATTGGCCAGTATGGGAAAAGAGGCATCTAGTCAGGGTGACTCTCTTTCGCTGCTGCTGCTGGATATCCGGCGCTTTAAAGAGGTGAATGATTTACATGGCCACGAGGTAGGAGATCAGTTACTCGCAACCGTGGCCGAGCGCTTACGGCAAGCTAGCCTATCTAAAAGCGCTGTCGCACGACTTTCCAGTGATGAATTTACCGTACTGTTGCCCAGCATTGAGGATGTTCGCCTTCAAGAAGTGGTGTTTCAGTTATGCGAACTTATCAAACTCCCTATCCAGCTGGGGCATCGTATTTTTAACCTCGATGTCAGTATCGGGATTGCTAGCTATCCAAGCGATGTAGCGGAGGCCGGTGAGCTGTTTAACGCAGCCAGTATCGCACTCCATCACGCAAAACGCCGTGATAATAGCGTATGCCCCTATACACAAGTGATGCGTCAGACGCTGGAGCGCCGCCAATGGATGACCGAGCGCCTGCATCAAGCCATTACTGAGCGGCGCTTACAGCTTTATTTTCAACCGCAGTTCAGTCTTACGAGCAAAACATTGACGGGGGCTGAAGCGCTGTGCCGCTGGTTTGACCCTGAGTGGGGATGGGTAAGCCCTAGCGAGTTTATTGCTTTGGCGGAAGAGCGTGGCTTGATCCGCATGCTGGGAGACTGGGTGCTAGAAGAAGCGGCACGTCAGTTAAGTGTTTGGCAGGCCGGTAATACGCCACTGCCAGGTAGGCTCTCAATCAATATTTCAGCGCAACAATTTGCCGACCCTCAGCTAACCGCACATGTGGCTAAGCTAACCGCCTGTGTACCTCCAGACACCATTGCGCTTGAACTCACTGAAAGTGATTTTATGCGTGATCCCGATCAGGCGGTCACAATTACTCAGGCTATGCGTCAGGCTGGCTACGCGCTGTTTATTGATGACTTCGGTACAGGCTACTCATCGCTCTCGTATTTACGGCGCTTTGCTGCGGACGCGTTAAAAATAGACATTTCGTTTGTGCGTGACATGCTCGATAACCACCATGATCGGGCGATTGTGCAAACCATTATCGCTATGGCTGACACGCTTGATATGAAAACCCTTGCAGAAGGCGTTGAAAGCCCTTCCCAGGCCGATTTGCTCGCACAAATGGGCTGCAGCGAAGCTCAGGGGTACTGGTTTGGTCGTCCGCTACCCGCCGATGAGTTTGCCTCAATGTGGTTAACCCCTTAAGCCATTTTATTGGCAGGTAGGGCGAGCAATTTCCATTCTCATCAATGGCGTCATCGTCCTGTCATCATCGTTGGCATACCCTACGCGCCGCCGAACTCGCGAAAAAAGGAGTGCCACATGCGCCTCGCTCTGTTTGATCTTGATGACACCCTCCTGGATGGAGACTGCAGCGACCGCTGGAATTTATGGATGATTGAGCAGGGGTGGATCAGTGATGCCGAGACCTTTATAGCCCGTGCCGAACAGATGCAGCAGGCTTATCACGCCGGTAAGTTAAAGCTAGAGGAGTACTTGGCAATGACCTTGGCGCCATTGCGGGGCCGCCGAGTAATCGATGTACAAAAAGAAGTTGAGCGCTTTGTCGCTACCCATTTGCAGCCCCGTATTTTTGATCAAGCCTGGCGCTGCCTGGACGCGCACCGTCAGTCAGGCGATATCCTCGTCCTTATTTCTGCGTCATCGCATCACCTGGTCGCGCCGATTGCGACGATGTTAGGGATTGAGCATGTGCTGGCGGTAGAGCTTAGTGTCGAACAAGCGGCAAGCGGGGCAAGCTACACCGGCCATAGCAAAGGCGTGCTCTCTTACCGTGGGGGGAAAGTAGTGCGTTTTCAGCAGTGGTTAATCGAGCAAAAAATTGCCCCCAGCCATACAACGTTCTACTCAGATTCCCGCAACGATATCCCGCTGCTGCAGTATGTCGACTGCCCAGTGGCGGTTAACCCTGATCCCGTGCTGGCGGAGGTGGCTAGTGTAGAAGGGTGGCAGCGCTTAGACTGGCGGATGGCAGCGTCGACAGACGCTTCATCGGCCAACGATCTATCAGGAAAATCGGCGCATGCCTGATGCCTACTATTTACAGTTAACGGAACAGCTTCGTTATTTAATTACCCAGCATGCCACGCAGTGGGAAGGCAAATTGCCCGCTGAGCGAGTGTTGGCGGAGCGCTTCTCTACGACCCGCGTTACGTTGCGCCAAGCCTTAGCGCAACTGGAGGGGGAAGGGCTCATTCACCGCAGCAATCGGCGTGGCTGGTTTATTTCACCGGCTAGGCTGGTGTATGACCCCACCCGGGACGCAGGCTTTAACGACTATGTGGGGGCTCAGGGGCGGCAACCACGAACGGCGGTTCTAAAGCTGGAAACCCGCTCACATCTGGTGGCTGCCCGTGCCTTGGGGCTGCCCGATGACCAGCCGTTTCACCATATTCGCCGTCGCCGTTATGTGGATGATCGTGCTGTGCTGGTGGAGTCGCTTTGGGTGGTGCCAGAGCGTGCGCCAGAGTTGCTAGACATCTACAGCGGACAATCACTCTGGGGGTTGTTAAGAGGGCGGTGGGGGCATCACTTGGCCAATCGCTCGATACGCATGGTGTCCGAAGCGCTGTCGCCATTAGATGCAGAAGAGTTACTCGTTGCCCCAGGCGCGGCCGGGCTAAACATTTGCCGTGCCATTTTTGATGATCAACAGCGTCCTATCGAATATGACGAAGAGCACTGGTTGCACGATTCGTTATGCATCAGTGTTGAGCTGTCGGGTCAGAAGTAACAGGGTTACGGAGACAAGGCGCTCATGAGGACCCTCACAAGATCCCATCCATACGCATACATAACAACTTAAAAAATCAGTCAAACAAGCGTCATCGCACTGTCATCTAGCGACGGCAAACTTCTGGTCTATACCAAAACGCTGGGAGCCTACCATGTCGAAACTTCGCCGTTTGTTCCAACCTACTCAGATTGCAACTGCTCTGCTCGCAACGACTGCCGTTGCCTTCACTTCGGCGGCTAGCGCCACTGAGCTAACGGTGTACACCGCCGTTGAGTCAGATGACCTGCAAAAATACGCCGAACGCTTCAATGCCGCTCACCCCGATATCACTATTAACTGGGTGCGAGATTCTACGGGCGTGATTACTGCGCGCTTGCTGGCGGAAAAAGATAATCCCCAGGCAGACGTCATCTGGGGCTTAGCCGCCACCAGTCTGCTGGTGCTTGAAGAAGAGGACATGCTGGAGCGCTATGCGCCCGCAGGCGTTGAAAACCTTGATCAAAAATTTATTGATGCTGCTTACCGTAACGGTGAAGACCCTGCGTGGGTAGGCATGGACGCCTGGGTAGCGGCCATTTGCTACAACACTATTGAAGGCGAGCGTCAGGGCGTGCCGATGCCGACCTCCTGGGAAGACCTGACCCAGCCTGAGTTTGAAGGGCATGTGATTATGCCTAACCCCAACTCCTCGGGTACCGGTTATCTGGATGTAGCCAGCTGGATGCAGCTATGGGGCGAAGAGCAGGGCTGGGATTACATGGACCGCCTGCATAACAATATTTCCCGTTACACCCACTCCGGCTCTGCTCCTTGCAGCCTGGCGGCCACCGGTGAAGCAGCAGTCGGTGTGTCGTTTGCCTTCCGTGGTGCACGGTTAAAATCCCAAGGCGCACCGATTGAAGTGATCTTCCCGGAAGAGGGGCTTGGCTGGGATATGGAAGCTGCCGCCATCGTTGCGGGCACCGCCAAACAGGAAGCTGCACAAACGCTGATGGATTGGGCCGTTTCCCGCGAGGCTAACGAACTCTATAACGAAGGCTACGCCGTGGTGGCCTATCCCGGTGTGGCACAGCCGATTGAAAACTATCCCACTGACATTGCCGATCGCATGATTGATGCCGACTTCCAGTGGGCCGCGGTTAACCGCGAACGCGTGCTGGCAGAGTGGCAGCGCCGCTACGACGGTAAAACCGAACTGTAAGCACGAACAGCTGCCCCGGCCAAGGCCGGGGCTTGGAGATGTTATGCAGACCACACTGACATCGCCGCTGACGGCCCACTCGGCGGCGAAACCCCTCTCACCCTCTGCGCACCTAAGCATAGATGGTGTCACCAAGCGTTTCGGTAGCTTTACCGCGCTGGACAACATTGCGCTACAGATTCAGGAAGGCGAGTTTGTATGCTTTTTAGGGCCTTCTGGCTGTGGCAAAACAACCCTGTTGCGCACTATTGCAGGCCTAGCTCAACAAACAGCAGGTAGCTTAATTCAGCGCGGCAAGGATATTTCCACGCTGCCCCCGCAGGCGCGGGATTTTGGCATCGTGTTCCAATCTTATGCGCTGTTTCCCAATCTGACGGTGTTCGACAACGTTGCCTACGGGTTACGCAACCGTCGCAGTAATCGAGCGACGATTGATGCCCGCGTGGCGGAGTTACTTGCGCTGGTTGATCTTAGTGGCAGCGAACATAAATATCCTGCCGCGCTTTCTGGTGGGCAACAGCAGCGGGTTGCGTTGGCACGAGCGCTGGCTACTGAGCCCGGCCTGTTACTGCTTGATGAACCGCTCTCAGCGCTGGATGCGAGGGTGCGCGGCCATTTGCGACATCAGATCAAAGCGCTACAGGCGCGCCTTGGCGTGACCACCATTATGGTGACCCACGATCAAGAAGAAGCACTCACCATGGCTGATCGTATCGTAGTGATGAACCACGGGGTGATCGAACAAGTGGGTACGCCTGCCGAGATCTACCACCAGCCCGCTAGCGCTTTTGTGGCGTCATTTATCGGCACCATGAACTTTTTAGAGGTGACCGCACAGGCGAATAACCACGCGTTGCTAGGCACTATTTCCTGCCCTTGTTTGCCGCACGCCTACCCGCAAGGCCAAGCAGCTCAACTGGCCATTCGCCCCGAAGCAGTCGCGCTTAGTGCCAGCACCACTGGGCTGAGCGGTGATGTTATGGGCATTGAGTTTTTAGGTGCGTTTCAGCGGGTATCGCTGCGTCTTAACAATACCGAACAATGGTTGCTAGCTGATGTTCCCAGCCGTGATAGCGCCACACTAGGATTACGGCTAGGGCAAACCTTGGGTGTCCATTTGCCTGCCGATGCTGCCCGCTTATATCCGGCAGGGAGCAACCAGTCATGAGGGCGAGTATATTTTCAGCGCCTGCAGCAACGCCTTCGCTGGAAGCATTGATACGCCTGATCGTGCTGCTAGCGGCTGTGGCGCTGTTAGTGTTCGGCCTGCTGTTTCCGCTATTTGCAATGTTGGTGAAAAGCCTGCAAGACCGCAGCGGCGACTTTATTGGGCTAGCTAACTTTGTGCAGTATTTTCAAACGCCAGCACTGGTCAATTCGATCGCCAATTCATTGCGCGTTGCGTTCACTACGACGGTGGTTGTCGCAGGGCTCGCCTTTTTATGCGCCTACGGCATTACCCGTACCTGCATGCCGGGCAAACGGCTGTTTCGAATGTTGGCGATTTTGCCCATTTTGGCCCCTTCGTTGCTACCCGCAATTAGCTTGGTTTATCTGTTTGGTAACCAGGGGTTTTTGAGCGACGTGCTGGCAGGTCATTCGATTTATGGGCCGATTGGCATTGTGATGGGCATGAGTTTCTGGATTTTTCCCCATGCGCTAATGCTGCTAACCACTGCGCTGACCAATAGCGATGCACGCCTCTATGAAGCAGCAGAAGCATTGGGCACGCCAAAGTGGCGTACGTTTTTGACGATTACGCTGCCCGGGGTGCGTTACGGGCTGATTTCATGCCTGTTCGTTGTCTTTACGCTGGCCATTACCGACTTTGGTGTGCCGAAAATTATTGGCGGCCAATTCAGCGTGCTCGCCACCGATGTGTATCGCCAAGTGGTGGGGCAGCAGAACTTCCAAATGGGCGCGGTGGTTAGCGTTATTCTACTGATGCCAGCAGTGCTATCGTTCATCGTCGACCGCTGGATACAGAAACGCCAAGTGGCTCAGCTTTCGGCTCGGGCAGTACCGTGGCAGCCAACGCCTAGCCCGCTGCGAGACTGGACGTTTGCGCTGCTGTGTTATTCGGTCGCGGGCATTATTCTGCTGGTCATTGGTACCGCGGTGTATGCGTCGCTCATACAGTTTTGGCCCTATAACCTGTCGTTTACGCTGCAGCATTACACCTTTCAAGGCTTAGCCGGCGGTGGCTGGGGGGCGTGGTTTAACTCCCTCAAACTGGCCTTTAGCGTCGCGTTAGTGGGTACACTGGTGATTTTCTTTAATGCGTGGCTGATTGAAAAGAGCGAAGGCTATCGCCCGCTGCGCCAGGGCCTGCATTTTATGGCCATGCTACCCATGGCGGTGCCGGGTATGGTGCTGGGCCTGGCTTATATCTTCTTTTTCAACCAGGCAGGGAATCCCCTTAACTGGCTGTACAGCACCATGGCGATTCTGGTGCTCAACACGCTAGTGCACTTCTATACGGTGTGTCACCTCACCTCTGTCACCGCGCTGAAACAGCTCGATCCGGAGTTTGAAGCCGTGGGAGCCTCGTTAAAAGTACCGTTCTGGACCACGTTTAGCCGCGTGACATTGCCGGTATCGCTGCCTGCCGTGCTGGATATTTCTGTCTACCTGTTCGTCAATGCGATGACGACAGTGTCTGCGGTAGTGTTCCTCTATAACAGCGATACGCGGCTTGCTTCAGTGGCGGTACTGCATCTGGACGAAGCGGGCTATTTTGCTAGCGCCGCGGCCATGGCTGTGCTGATTTTCCTTACCTCGCTGGTGGTTAAACTGCTCCACACTGCGCTTACCCACGTTCTCTTAAACAACGCTCAGCGTTGGCGTCAGGCGGGCTAAACAGCCCACTACGACAGCGGCTAATATGTGCTTATAATCTGGTATAGACCAAAATGATGAGTCATTCACAAGCGCCTTACCTCTTAACCCCAGGGCCACTAACCACCTCCCAGGCGACCAAAGCAGCCATGTTGCGTGACTGGGGCTCCTGGGATGATGACTTTAACCGTGTGACTGCCGATGTGCGTGCGCAACTGCTTGCCATGGCCGAGGCGACAAGCGACGTCTATGCCTGCGTGCCGATGCAAGGCAGCGGCACGTTCGCCGTTGAAAGTGCGCTGGCCTGCGCAATCAACCCCAACGGCAAGGTGTTGGTATTAATGAACGGCGCTTACGGCAAGCGGGCTGCTCAACTGCTCGATATGATGGGCCGCCGTTATGTGACGCTGGACAAAGGTGACTACCTACCACCGCAACCCGACGAAGTGGCGGCACTGCTACAGCAAGATGCTGACATTACAGCAGTGTTTCTAGTTCACTGCGAAACCAGCTCCGGCATTTTGAACCCGCTGGAAGCCATCGCTGAGGTGGTACGCGCCCACGGAAAAACGCTGATCGTTGACGCCATGAGCTCGTTTGGAGGCGTACCGATCAGTCTGACAACAACCCCTATTGATGTGCTGATTTCCTCAGCCAATAAGTGCATCGAAGGCGTACCGGGCTTTGGTTTTGTGATCATTCGCCAGACGCTACTTGCTGCTGGTCAGGGGCAAGCCCACTCGCTGAGTCTGGATTTACACGCCCAGTGGGATTACATGGAACGCACTGGCCAGTGGCGCTTTACTCCGCCCACGCATACGGTGGTGGCCTTTCAAGCGGCGCTTGCCCAGCACCGGGAAGAGGGCGGCGTGATGGGGCGCTGCACACGTTATACCCATAACCGTAATGTGCTGGTAAAAGGCATGCGAGCGTTAGGCTTCAGCACGCTTTTAGAAGATGAGTGGCTATCGCCGATTATCACCACTTTTTTGAGCCCTACCGACCCTGCGTTTGAATTTAAGACGTTCTATGCAGCGTTGAAGGCGCGTGGCTTTTTGATCTACCCGGGCAAGTTAACTGACGTCGAAAGTTTTCGCATCGGCTGCATTGGCCAATTGGATGCGGCGGTGATTGAACAGTTACTCAGCGTTATTCAAGACGCCCTAACGAATATGGGTGTTTCTCTCTTCACTGAATCAAGGAGTGCCTGATGCACTATCAATCTCCTCAATGTCTGCAGGCGGTGATTTGTGACTGGGCGGGTACGCTGGTCGATTTTGGCTCCTTCGCCCCGACCCAGATATTTGTCGAAGCCTTTGCCGAACTGGGTGTGGCGATCAGCCTAGAAGAAGCACGCGGCCCGATGGGCATGGGCAAATGGGATCATATCCACACGCTGTGCAATCAGCCTGAGATAGCCGAGCGCTTTCTCCAGGCAGTCGGCCACCTGCCGACTGATACCGATGTGACGGCGCTTTATGAACGCTTTATGCCGCTGCAGATCGCCAAAATTGCCGATCACTCGGCGGTGATTCCTGGGGCGCTTGATACGCTAACTTGGTTGCGAGGGCAGGGGCTGAAAATAGGTTCGTGCTCTGGCTATCCGGCCGTGGTGATGGAAAAGGTGGTGGCGCTAGCCGCCGGTAATGGCCTGAAGGTGGATCATGTGGTGGCCACCGATGAGGTGCCCAACGGTCGCCCACACCCCGCCCAGGCGCTGGCCAATGTCATTGCGTTAGGCATCAGTGATGTTGCTGCCTGTATCAAGGTGGACGATACCGCCCCCGGCATCCTTGAAGGGCGCCATGCAGGAATGTGGGCGGTCGCACTCACTTGTTCAGGCAACGCCTTGGGGCTGAGTTATGGCCAGTATCAAGCGCTAAGCGATAGCGAACGCCGTGCAGCCCATGAGCGCGTGGCCGCTCAATTTGCTCCATCAAAACCGCACTACAGCATTGCCACTATCGCCGAGCTGCCAAGCGTTGTAGATGCCATTAATGCCCGTTTACAGCGAGGAGAGCGGCCTTGAGTCCAGCCGCACTGGCGTTAGTGCTGTTTTCGGTGTGTATGCATGCTGGGTGGAACGTGTTGGGTAAGCGCAATGCACCATCGCTGGCTTTTTTTGCCTTGGCTTACGGGGCAGGCGGTGCATTGTTGCTGCCGCTAGTGTGGCTTGGGCCATCGTTGGCGGCGCTACCCAACGCATTTTGGGGATGGCTGGCGCTTTCAGGGCTATGCCAAATGCTCTATATGGCTGGCTTAGCCTGGGCCTATGCACGTGGGGAAGTCAGTGTGCTTTATCCCATCGCTCGGGCGCTGCCAGTGGTGCTTGTGCCGCTCGTATCCATTGCGCTGCTCGGCAACCGCACGCTGGATGTGGCGGATGGCATTGGCATGGCATTGGTGGTGGCGGGGGCGCTGTGCCTGCCACTAAGCCACCCAGAGGCGCGCAGGCTATCGACCTATTTAACACCAGCCATGGGGTTTGCACTGTTGGCAGCCGCCGGCACGGTGGGCTATTCGCTGATAGATAAACAGGCACTGGCGTTGATGCAGCTAGCAGGCCATAGCAGTTTAACCGCCGGCGCGGTGTTTATGGTGTTACAAGCAGTGATGACCTTAACCTGGGCGATTCCGCTGCTGATGCTGCTACCCACGGAGCGTCGCCGGTTGCCCGCCATCCGCCAGCAAGGGCTAGTGATGCTGGTCGTCACAGGGCTGATGATGACCTGCACTTATGGCCTGGTACTCATGGCCCTGGCACTAACCGACGAAGTGAGTTACGTCGTGGCGCTGCGCCAGCTCTCCATTCCGGTGGGGGTATTAATGGGCGTGCTGTGGCTAAAAGAGCCTGCATCGATGGCAAAAGCCGCTGGTACATTGGTAATGCTTTTGGGGCTGGTGCTTGTAGCGCTGTAAAGCCATGTCTTGAAACGCTGCGAAATGCTAGTGGAGCGGCAGGGGGGCGAAGGTCCGCCCCCAAGAATTATGGCGCGGGGCAGGGAGCGCCGACATGAAACGCGGCGGCAGACATGTTTGGGATGTTTAGCGTGAGCTGTCCGTCTTCAACGGCAACACATTGATCATCACCCACGATATTTTGGTAGTGGCCATCGGCCATGTCGGTGTCGAACGTGCGTGTTAAATCGTTGTGTTCACGGTTAATGGCAAGAAAGCCTTGAGTGTCTCGGCTAAACGCTATTTGGTTATTACCGTTATCCCACCAGTGGGTAACGCCTGCGCCTTCAGTGTGTTGGCGGAACGTGACCATGTTGGCAATTTCGGGCCAGCGGTGCTCGCATACCCAGGCTTCTCCACACTGAACCTCTCCTTGCTGGTATACCGCCGTTTGCGGTGGGCCTTGGTCGCTGTCAGTAAATGTGTAGCTCGACATGATTTTGGGATAGCCATAAGGCCAAGCAAGCATAAACATATTGGCTAGGCGGTAAAGGCTACCGTCTTGGTGTGTCAAAATATTATCGCCGCCGGCACCATGACCACGTTGATTGTCGTGATTATCGGTAAACACAACGGCCATTTCACTGGGTAAAAAGTCACTCTCTTCGCCTAACCGATGAAGGTTGGCCAGTGGCTGATGATTAAAAATATCGCCTAGGTGCGTGCTATAGCGAAACTCGGTAATGTCGGCAATGCCCTGGTACTCGGCGGCGCTGATTGCTTCGCCTCCTAGGTCAATAACTTCCTGAAAGGCATAAAGCGAGGATTCTAGCCGTTCTAGAATGTGCGCAATGTCATTAGGTTCCATGTGCTTAGCGGCATCAATTCGAATGCCCTTAACGCCTAGTTCGGCTAGCCTATCCAGGTATTCGGCAATGCTGTTTTGCACGGCAGGGTTGCCGGTTTTGAGGTCGGGAAGGCCAACCAACTGGCAACGGCGAACACGCTCTGCGTTATGGGCATAGTCGTCTTGTTCGATCCCGCAAGGTTCGTGAAAATCTTGAGGCTGATAATGAGGGTAACTCAGGGTCTCGTGGTCATAGTGGGACCCTGCGGTGCCTTGGCCCTTGCCATGGGCTAGGTGATTAATCACGGCGTCGACGTACACATCGACTCCCGCCGCTTCACAGCGTTGGACCATGTGGGTAAACGCTGTACTGGAGCCGCTTCGACTTTCCAATTGGTAGCTAACAGGCTGATAGCGCGTCCACCAAGCATCGCCCTGGATATGCTCTTGCGGTGGTGATACTTGCACAGCCTTATAACCTTTGGGGCCTAACCAGTTCTCGCACTCTTGCGCGATATCGTCCCATTGCCACTCAAATAAATGCACAAACGTGTTGGCGTTAGCCGATTGGGCGGTTAGCCCTATTCCCAATGATGCGCTTGCGGCAAGAATGAAAGCATATTTGGAAAACATAAGTACCACCTGTGTTGTCATTGTTAATAACAACATGACGATATCGAGGGTGATCCAAACCCTCCTTATGAAGGAGTAAAGGGGCGTAGATGAGGGGAGGAGAGCTAAGTTTTGTGCCCCGATAATTGAGGTACTGTAAATTTACGCTAGCCTACCGCTTGCCAGACTAGGTTGATTCCCACCAGGAACATGGCCAGGATCACGAGGCGGTAAAATAGTGCTTCGTTGACGCGGCTTTGTAGCCACAGCCCGTTGCGCACGCCGATCCAAGCGACGGGTACCAACAGCAACGATGCCCAGGCGCTGGTGACATTGATTTCACCCAGCCACATATACGGCGCTAGCTTGATCGCGTTGACTACGGCAAAGGTCACCGCACAAGTGGCAATAAAGCTCTCTTTCGATAGTTTGCGCGGCAGGAGATAAACGTTTAACGGCGGCGCGCCCGCATGGGCCATAAAGCTAGTAAAGCCGCAGACGCTTGCCGCTGGCAATGCCCAACGAGTGGAGATTGGTTTTTTAGAAACGGGCTTGAGCAGCATATAGGCGGCGAACAGCAAGGTGATAACGCCGAGGGTCAGGCGTAAGCCCTGTTCGCTTAAGCTGCCAAACAGCAGCGTCCCCACCGTCACGCCGATAAACAGCCCCGGCACAAAGCGCCAGACCTCAGTAGCATCCTGCTTGCCCCACCATGCCTTCACCGCAAATACATCCATCACCAGCAGTAGCGGTAGCAGCAGGCCTGCCGCTTGGGTGGGGCTGATCGCCAGTGCCATTAGCGGCACCGAGAGCGTGCCGAAACCGCCCGCGAAACCACCTTTTGAAACGCCAGTCAGGTAAACAGAAAATACAATCAACACCCAAGCGATGGTGGAGTAATCGGGAAGCATGGCAAGTCCTTGGGAACCAGTCGTTGAAAAGCCTAAGAAACCTCTGATTAACTATTACGCTTGGCCATACTGCGTTAAAAATCGCCTCAAAATGCTCATTTACAACCCGTAAACTCCGCTTTTTCGTTAATTTTTGCCTTGTCTGGCCTGCGCTCATTACATTAATCAGAGGCTCCCTAGCGCGAAAAACCCCGCATTAGCGGGGCTATACAGCATAGCATTGGATAAATGTTAGCAGGCAAATTGTGCCGCCCGTTAGGCTTTCATTAACCACTCATGGTCGGGGTCGTTGTGAAATTTCCACGCCCGCTTGGGCCCCGCCATGACATTTAAGTAGTAGAGCGAGTAGCCATGGGAAGCGCCTACAGGGTGGTAGCCCTTGGGTACAAGCACGCAGCAACCGTTCTCTACCGCCATGGTTTCATCAAGGCTGCGGTCATCGGTGTAAACGCGCTGAAAGGCGAACCCTTGTTCAGGGTTAATACGGTGGTAGTAGGTCTCTTCCAGGTATGATTCGTGGGGTAAGTTATCCACATCGTGTTTATGTGGCGGGTAGCTAGACCAGTTGCCCGCAGGTGTGAATACTTCAACCACCAGTAGGCTATCGGCGGGCTCGGTTTCCGGCAGAATATCGTGTACGTGGCGGGTATTAGTGCCCTGGCCACGGGTGCTCTGCTTGATGTTGTCGGGGGAAATCAGCCTTGGGGCGTGATTGCCATCCCCAGGGGCAGCGCACACCGCAAGCTCTAAGTCCGTGGTCGCTTCCACCGCGTAGCTAACATGGTCAGGCAGATAAACCGCGTAGGGAGGGATCTGCTCAAAGATATCCATGCGCTTGCCGATGTCTTCAAAGCGGTGCTCGCCGCAGGTCACTGTGGCCCGCCCGGTGAGCAGCACCAGACAGACTTCCTGGTCATCGCTGCTGGCCTCCAGGCGCTGGCCCTTGGCGAGTTTATGCACCCGAAAGCCAACGTGCGTCCAGCCAGCCGATTCAGGGGTAACGTCAATCACGGTGCCTTGGGCATCTGGGGCGGTGGGGCGTACCAGTAGTGAAGCCATATATCGCTCCTTCTGATGGCTAGCTGCTCGGTTGGCAGCTAGTCGTTGTCGATATGAAGGGTCTCCACAGACCCGTCTGCGTCGGTTTAAACCGGGGCGTCGAGCAGTATTTTGCGACCTTCACGCAATGAAAGCTCCGCTGCATCGGCTAAGCGCAACGCCTCTAGGCCATCTTGGGCACCGGCGAGTGGCGCACGCTTCTCTTGCCAGGCGGCGACAAAGTCGCCAATTTCAAGTTGGTAGGCTTGGGCGTAGCGCTCCAGGAAGAACCACTTGGGTTTGTCTTCCACTTGGCCTGCTTCCCCCGTAAAACGTAGCCGAGTGTCGCTCTCGTTCTGGGCTTGCAGCATGCCTTGGCTGCCAAAGGCTTCGATACGCTGATCGTAGCCGTAGCTAGCGCGCCGCGAGTTGCTGATTTGGCACAGCTTGCCACTGGCGGTGGTAAGGGTGACCATGGCGGTATCTACATCACCTGCTTCACCAATCGCTGGGTCAATGATGCTACTACCGACGGCAAAGACACTTTCAATCGGCTCATCCAGCAACCAGCGAGCCATATCAAGATCATGAATCATCATGTCGCGGAACAGACCGCCGGACTCAGCCACATACTCGGCAGGCGGGGGAGAGGGGTCGCGGCTAATAATCGTCAGCGTTTCAAGTGCGCCAATACGCCCTTCGGTAATCGCTTTTTTTAATGCTGCAAACTGAGGATCGTGGCGGCGGTTAAAGCCTAACGCGCAGGTCACCGGGTGTTCGCTAAGTACCTGTAGGGCATCGCGCGTGCGCGCTAAATCCAGGGCGATAGGTTTTTCGCACAGAACCGCCTTGCCTGCGCGGGCGGCACGCTCGAGATACTCCGCATGCGTAGGTGTGCTTGAAGCAATCAGTACGGCATCAATTTCATCATCTGCGAAGATTTCATCCACAGAGGCCGCTCGGCTAGCGTACTGCTCGGCTAGGGCTTCTGCGGCAGGCTGATGAAAATCAGCCACGGCAACCAGCGTCACGTTGGGGTGTGAATAAATGGCCTGGGCATGCACCTTGCCGATGCGCCCAGCGCCGATAAGCGCGAGTTTCATAAGCACTCCTGTTTTGTTGTTGCTGTTGGCTTGGTGTTTATGTCTTACGTTTTTTAGTTGAGGCTTTTTCCAGGGCTTTGTCTTGCCGTACGCCCAGGGCAATTGCCAAGGCTTGGGTTAAGCAGAGCGATGCGGTCAAGCCGCGAAAACTTTTCACTTCAGCTTCGTTAACCACGAAAGCAACATCCGCGAAACGCGCCAGTGGGCTAAGGCTCGAATCGGTAATCACCACAATGGGTAGGCCGCGCTGATGGGCGTCTTCGCAGGCTTTTTGGCTCTCTTTGGCATAGGGAGAGAAGCTAATGGTCAGTAGCGCGTCATGTTGGCTCATCGCGCGCAGTTGCTCGCCGTACATTCCCCCCAAACCGCTGACCAGCAGCGCAGGTTTATCCACATGCGCCAGGGCATAGGTCATGTAGCTGGCGACCATGAAGCTGCGTCGTGCGCCCATCACATGAATCGCATGGGCCTTTTCAAAAATATCCAGCGCCTTCTCTAGGCTCTCTGGATCAATACGGCTGGGTAGTTGCTCAAGCACGGCGCGGTTGGCGTCAGCGAACTCCCATAATAGTTGGGTGCTATCGGGTGTTTCTCCGGTGGCGCTGCGTACCGCGCGAATGCGTTCGGTGTAGTTAGGCAACTCATCGACCAGACGGCTGCGAAACAGCTGCTGCATTTCGGAAAAGCCCTTAAAGCCCAAGCTATTGGCTAAGCGAATTAAGGTGGATGGCGTGACATCCGCTTGTTCGGCAATTTTGGCCACGGTCGCTAAAGCAACTTCCTGAGGGTGATCAAGCATAAAGCGCGCGGTTTGCTGTAAGCGTTTGCTCAGTGTGGCGTACTCGGCGGTGATCAGCGTTTCCAACTCACGGTAGCTCTGTGGTGGTTGTGGCATACAAATTCCTTCGCGTTGGCCCATCTAGCAGCCTTCTGCTTATGTGCTAGTGGATATGCAGTACTGAGCAAAGTGACTCGTTGCTGTGCAGTCTAGTTGATTGGAATAAATATTCCATTTATACCAAAGTATAGAATAAATAATTTGCTATAACTGATGTTTGGAATCTATATTTCATAACGCCAAGGCATTTAATGCCACTTCCCTACCAACAACGATAACGTTATGAGGAATTATTTATGGCACGTCTATCTCAATGGCTTCTAGCCTCTGCCGCTACCACGGCATTAATGGCAGGTGTCGTTCAAGCACAGGAACCAGAGCAAGAAGAGAGCCGTTTCGTCATGGTGACCCATGGCGTTCCCTCTGATCCTTTCTGGTCGGTGGTTAAAAACGGTGCAGAAGCCGCCGCTGAAACCGTTGGGGCTAGCTTGGAGTATCGCGCGCCCTCCACCTTTGATATGGCCAAGATGCAGCAACTTGTAGAAGCAGCAGTGGCATCTGGTCCTGATGGTTTGATTCTCTCTTTTACCGACGAAAATGCCCTGGGTGGCGCTGTGCAAAATGCTGTCGATAACGGCATACCCGTCATCACTATTAACTCCGGTGGCGACGTGGCAAGGGATTATGGTGCCCGGTTACACGTTGGGCAGAGTGAATATGAGGCAGGTAAACAAGCTGCTGAACGCATGCAGGAGATGGGCGTCGAGAAAGGCGTCTGCGTTAACCATGAACAAGGCAACCAAGGACTTGACCAGCGCTGTGATGGTTTTGTCGACGGCTTCGATGGCAATGCTGAGCAGCTAGCGACCACTTACGACCCCACCAATATTCGCAATGCTATTGTCGCTTACCTCAACGAAAACAGTGATGTGCGTGGTGTGCTGACCTTGGGAGCATTGGCCGCTGATCCGATGATCCGGGCCATGCGTGAACAGGGAGCAACCGATATGTTCACTCTCGGCACCTTTGACCTTTCACCCGGTATTTTGGAAGCCTTGGATGCGGGTGAGCTGGACTTTGCGATCGACCAACAGCAGTACATGCAGGGCTATTTACCTGTCATGTTCCTAGATCAGTTCGTCAAGAACGGTCTGCTGCCCGCAGGGGATGTTGCCACCGGCCCTGGATTTGTTACTCAAGAAAACGCTGCTCAGGTCATTGAGCTGAGTAGTCAGGGCATCCGCTGATAACTACCTAATCGGAAAAGGCTCGGCGGTGTCGAGCCTTGGGAGTCGATCGCTATGAATTCCACTGAAACGAAATCATCGGTTGCGCCAGCAGCGGCTGATCAAGATGAGCGTATCCAGAGAGTCTCTTTCTGGAAGAAAGCGCTTAATCGCCCGGAGTTGGGGGCGCTGGCCGGTGCCGTGTTGGTGCTTGCCTTCTTTATCGCTGCTTCCAGCGGCACCGGGATGTTTACCCCCGCGGGTATTATTAATTTTCTTGAAGTCGCCGCTCAGCTCGGCATTATCGCCACGGCGGCTGCGTTATTGATGATTGGCGGAGAGTTTGATCTGTCGATTGGCTCGATGATTGGCTTGGCAGGCATCCTGATTGCCATCCCCGCGGTGGAGTATGGCTGGCCGCTATGGGCCGCAATTTTATTGGCGTTCGCCTGTGCGGGCTTGGTGGGCTGGATTAACGGTAATCTGGTCAATAAAACAGGCTTGCCGTCATTTATCGTTACCCTGGGCTTCCTGTTCATTCTGCGTGGCCTGGCTATCGGAACCAGTCGGTTGTTGACGGGACGTACTCAGGTAGGAGGAGTGCAGGATCATATCCCCGGAGATTGGTTTTCGGCGCTTTTCTCTGGAGAAGTCGCTACGGGCCTATTTAGCTGGATGGCAGCCAATGGCTGGATGGCGACCAACTTTGCGGGCAACCCCACGGTTACCGGTATTCCTGTCTCGATTGTCTGGTGGCTGGGCTTAACCGCTGTAGCGACTTGGGTGCTGCTGTGCACGCCTTACGGCAACTGGATATTCGCTAGCGGTGGCGATGCCAATGCGGCGCGCAACTCAGGCGTTCCCGTCCAGCGCGTCAAGATTTCACTGTTCATGTTCACCGCTTTCTCCGCCACCATCTTTGCCTGCATCCAGGTGATGGATACCGGCTCGGCGGACACCATTCGCGGCCTATTAAAAGAACTGGAAGCCATCATTGCCGTTGTCATTGGCGGTGCTTTGCTGACCGGTGGCTATGGGTCTGCCATTGGTGCGGCGCTGGGGGCACTGATCTTTGGCATGGTGCAAATGGGCATCTTTTACACCGGCGTTAATACCGACTGGTTCCAGGTTTTCCTGGGCGTGATGTTGCTGGTGGCGGTGCTATTCAACAATTACATGCGCAAAAAGGCGATGGAGGCCAAATAACATGACCACACGTACGCCAATGATTGAAATGCGCAGTGTCAGCAAACACTTCGGCAGTGTTATCGCCTTAAGTGATATCTCGATGCAGGTCTACTCCGGTGAGGTTATGTGCCTGCTAGGGGATAACGGTGCTGGCAAGTCAACGTTGATTAAAACCCTTTCCGGTGTTCACCAGCCCACCCACGGCGAAATGCTACTGGATGGCAAACCCGCTCGTTTCAAGTCCCCAGCTTATGCATTAGACGCTGGTATCGCGACCGTTTTCCAGGATCTGGCGATGGTGCCGTTGATGTCGATTACCCGTAACTTTTTTATGGGGCGCGAACCGACGGTGGGCTGGGGGCCTTTAAAGCGCATTGATTGGAAATATGCCGACCGGGTTGCCAAAGAGGAAATGTCCAAAATCGGTATTGATGTACGCGACCCAAGCCAGCCGGTAGGCACGCTTTCTGGCGGGGAGCGCCAGTGTGTGGCGATTGCTCGTGCCGTCTACTTTGGTGCCAAAGTGCTGATTCTGGATGAGCCCACGTCCGCGCTTGGGGTCAAGCAGGCGTCTGTTGTACTGCGCTACATTGCCAAAGCCCGCGCAGATGGCCTTGCAGTCATCTTTATTACCCACAATGTCCACCATGCTTACCCAGTGGCCGATGCGTTCACCCTATTGTCACGCGGCGGTAGTTTGGGCTCCTTCCGCAAAGAGGAAGTCAGCCGCGAAGAAGTGCTCAACATGATGGCGGGTGGCGCTGAGCTTGAAAGCCTGGATGCAGAGCTTGCGGAATTCCAGCGGGAGGATAAAGCCAAGAAGGCCAGCTTAGCCGATCAAGACACTCAGCCTGCCGATGCAAGCAGCGCCGAGCAAACTTCACCGCGAGCGGCAAGCGGCTATTAAGGAAGCATGATGAATAAGTTGACCCCATCATCGCCGTTCACGCTGGCTGTCTGTGCTGAAATGATCTTCTGCGATTTGCCGATATTGGAACGCGTTAAGCGTATTTCTGAACTGGGCTTTCAAGTCGAAATCTGGGACTGGACGAAGCACGACATTGACGCACTGGCCAATAGCGGGGCGACGTTTTCATCCATGACCGGCTATGTCACCGGCACCCTGGCAGATGCCGCCGGGGCAGATGAACTGCTACGCACCGCCGCTGAGTCGGTTGAGGTAGCAAAGCGTCTTGGCATTCCGCGCCTTAACCTGCATGGCACCGGGCTAGATGGTAATGGGTTGCCCGTTCAACCTTGCCAGCAGATGACGGGCGCTATGTGGCTCAAAGCCCGCGACACGCTCAATCGGCTGGCAGATCTTGGCGAGAAGAATGACGTCATCTTCGTGCTTGAAAACCTCAATACCGAGGTTGATCACCCCGGCGTGCCGTTTGCTCGCTTGGAAGATGTTCTAGCACTGGTGGAGAGTGTTGATCGGCCTAGCTTGCGCATCATGCTAGATGTTTATCACGCCCAAATTGGCGAAGGTAATCTGATTGAATTGATTCGCCGCTGCGGGCCGTACATTGGTGAAGTGCAGGTAGCCGATGTGCCTGGGCGCTGCGAACCGGGGACTGGCGAGATTAACTACCCGGCCATTGCTCAAGCGCTGAACGACATAGGTTATCGCGGCACGGTGGGGTTAGAAGGTTGGGCCTCTGGCGATGACGGCCTCGCCCTTGATCGATTCCGTGCTGCCTTCTCATTTTAGGTAAGCCTCATCGATAGCCACCCAAGACGCTTTTATGCCCAGTGCCCTCTTTTGCCCGATACCACGAATTTGTGACGTGGGGAGACATTTATGCTGAATAACAATAGTCAACACCGGCCGCTTGACCTGATTTGCCTGGGACGTGTGGCGGTCGACCTGTACGCCGAACAGATTGGCAGCCGTTTAGAAGACGTGGCGAGCTTTGCCAAGTACCTAGGTGGCAGCTCGGGCAATATGGCTTACGGTACCGCTCGTTTGGGATTGAAGTCTGCCATGCTCTCGCGGGTCGGCGATGAACAAATGGGCAACTTTGTTCGCGAGGAATTAGCACGAGTGGGGGTGGATACCTCCGCGCTACAAACCGACCCCGAGCGCCACACCGGCTTGGTGCTGCTGGCGTTAAAAGATCGCGAAAGCTTCCCGCTGCTATTTTACCGCCGCGACTGTGCCGATATGGCCATCGACGCCGATGCCATCGACCCTGAATTTATCGCTCGGGCCAAGGCGCTGGCGATTACCGGCACCCATCTTTCTACCGATACCACTCGCCGGGCGTGCCGCAAAGCACTGGACGCCGCCGCCCATCATGGCGTGAAGCGAGTGCTGGACATCGACTATCGCCCCGTACTGTGGGGGCTGACCAACCCTGGTGATGGTGAAACCCGCTTTATCGCCGATGAAAAAGTCACTACAGATCTGCAACGCTGGTTGCCAGATTTTGACCTGATTGTAGGCACCGAAGAGGAGTTTCATATTGCCGGCGGCAGCACCGACACCTTAACGGCACTGCGCGCGGTACGTGAGGTTAGTGAAGCCACTCTGGTATGCAAGCTGGGCCCCATGGGCTGTGTCGTGTTTGAAGGCGCTATTCCTGACCGCATTGAAGACGGCATTCTAGTCAAGGGCGTTCAGGTCGAGGTGCTCAATGTGCTGGGCGCTGGCGATGCCTTTATGAGTGGCTTGCTACGCGGCTGGCTGCGCAATGAACCCTGGCAAACCAGTGCCAGCTATGCCAATGCCTGTGGCGCGCTGGTGGTCTCCCGCCACGGCTGTGCTCCCGCCATGCCCACTGAAGACGAGTTATTTGATTACTTGGCGCGCCGGGATGAGGTACCCCGTCCGGATATCGATCAACGCCTGAATCATCTGCACCGCGTCACTACCCGGGTGCCCGTTCAATGGCCCGAAGTGTTGGGGTTAGCATTTGACCACCGTCGCCAGCTTACCGATATGGCCCGCGAAGAGCATGCCGATAGTGCGCGCCTTCCTAAGCTTAAAAAACTCCTGGTCAGCGCCGCTGAAGAGGGCGCCAAGCTGGGTGGCATTTCCACTCCCGCAATCCTGGTTGATGACGTGCTGGGTCAAGACGCACTCAATCAAGCCAGTGGAAAAGGCTGGTGGATTGGTCGGCCGGTGGAGCTGCCAGGCTCACGCCCGCTGCGTTTCCAGCATGGCGATGACTTAGGTGCCTGCCTACGCAACTGGCCTAGAGAACAGATCATTAAATGCTTGGTGTTCTACCACCCTGACGATGAACTCTCATTGCGCCTAGAGCAGGAGGAGCGTCTGCGCCAGCTCTATCAGGCGGCCTGTGCTTATGGGCTGGAGTTGCTGATTGAGATAATCCCTCCCGCTGATATGCAAAGCGATAACACGACGCTACCGCGCAGCCTTCAGCGGCTCTACAACCTAGGCATTCGCCCAGACTGGTGGAAGCTACCCTCAATGACGGATGTTGCCTGGCAGGCGGTGGGCGAGACCATTGAGCGCGAGGATGCTTACTGCCGCGGGGTCGTACTGCTCGGGCTCGACGCCCCTATGGACGACATGAAACGCGGCTTTGAAGCAGCCGCCAATCATGCCTGCTGTAAGGGTTTCACCGTTGGTCGCACGCTATTTGCTAGTGCGAGTCGTGATTGGCTGGCTGGGCGTATCGATGACGCTAGCTTGGTAGCGCGAGTCGCCCAGAACTATGCCGAGCTGATAACGGCGTGGCGGCAATTAAGGCAGGCGCAGCCGCAAACGCTGGCCCACACCGAGGAGACGTAAGATGAGCACCATTCGACTCACCATGGCCCAGGCGCTGGTTAAGTATCTCGCCGCCCAGCGTATTGAGATCAATGGCCAAGAAGTGGCGCTGTTTGAAGGCGTGTTTGCGATTTTTGGTCATGGCAACGTGGCGGGGTTAGGCGAAGCGCTTTACCACGTGCAAGACGAATTGCCGACCTTTCGTGCCCATAACGAACAGTCCATGGCCCACGCGGCGATCGCCTTTGCCAAGGCCAATGGCCGCCAGCGCCTAATGGCGGCGACCAGCTCCATCGGCCCGGGGGCGACCAATATGGTCACCGCCGCGGCGCTTGCTCATGCCAACCGGTTGCCGATCCTGCTGCTGCCGGGGGACACCTTTGCCACCCGCGAACCCGATCCGGTGCTGCAACAAGTGGAACATTTCGGTGACCCGACGATTAGCGTCAATGACTGTTTTCGCCCGGTATCGCGCTACTTCGACCGCATTAACCGCCCCGAGCAGCTGCTGACCAGCCTGCCCCAGGCGATTGCCACCCTGCTTGACCCTGAACACTGCGGTCCCGCGACCCTGGCGCTGCCCCAAGATGTGCAAACCTTTGCCTACGATTATCCGGAGGCATTTTTTGCCCCCAAAGTGCATCGCATTCGCCGCTCGCCGCCGGATGCTTTCGAACTTCGCCAAGCCATCGCCGCACTGCAACAGGCCAAACGCCCGCTGATCATTGCTGGCGGCGGCGTACATTACGCGGTTGCCTGCGACGCCTTAGCCGAATTTGCCAAAAAGCGCGCTATTCCGGTGGCTGAAACTCAGGCGGGGAAGGGCGCGCTGGCCGATAGCCACGCTTGCGCTGTGGGTGCCATTGGGGTGACCGGTAGTGCAGCTGCCAACCAGTTAGCGGAACAGGCAGATGTAATTTTGGCGGTGGGCACACGGCTGCAGGACTTTACCACTGGCTCTCGGGCGCTGTTTGAAGACAACGATAAAACACTGATTGCCCTTAACGTTGGCCGTTTCGATAGCTTGAAGCATCAAGCGTTGCCGCTTAGCTGCGATGCTTTGATCGGGCTGGGGCAACTCGACGCAGCGCTGGGCGAGTGGCGCGGTAGCGATGAATGGCGCGAACAAACTGGCACGCTCAAACGCGAATGGGCCGACATAGTGCGCCGTGTAACCGCAGATCAAGGGCTGGCGCTGCCCACCGATGCCCAGGTGATCGGTGCGGTCAATCGTCAGGCAGGCAACGATACCACCGTGGTATGTGCTGCCGGTGGTTTGCCCGGCGAGTTGCACAAACTCTGGCAATGTTCGGGCCCTGGCAGCTACCACGTTGAGTACGGTTTCTCCTGCATGGGCTATGAAATTGCCGGCGGGCTGGGCGTCAAGATGGCCAAACCTGACAACGAGGTAGTGGTGATGGTCGGCGATGGCAGCTACCTGATGCACAACTCGGAGCTGGCGACGTCGGTGATGCTGGGCCACAAGCTGACGGTAGTGGTGTTGGATAACCGCGGTTATGGCTGTATCAACCGCTTGCAGCACGCCACCGGCGGCGCGGGGTTCAACAACCTGCTGCAAGATTGCCGCACCGTCGAGGCTGGTGCACCGAAAACCGATTTTGCCGCCCACGCTAAAGCGTTGGGCTGTGAGTCTGAATCAGTGAGCGGCATTGCGGAACTGGAGCAGGCGTTGGTGCGCGCTCGCAGCGCCTCCTCGACCTATGTGATTGCCCTGGATACTGACCCACTGCCCAGCACCCAAGAAGGCGGTGCCTGGTGGGAAGTGGCCGTGCCCGAGGTTTCCGAGCGCGAAGCCGTCAATAAAGCCTATCAAGGTTACCGCGAGGCTAAGCAGCGTCAGGCCCGCTAATCGAATACAAAACATCAGAGAGTCGGCGATAGGGTAAAGCGCCCTAACGCCAAAAATACTCAGACAAAAATGACAAGGAATACGCTATGCCGACGGTTACTTTAGGCATCAATCCGCTCACCTGGACCAACGATGACTTGCCCAGCCTGGGTGGCGCAACACCGCTGGAAACCTGTTTGAAAGAGGGGCGCGAGGCAGGCTTTAGTGGTTTTGAATTAGGTAACAAGTTTCCCCGCACGCCCGACGCCTTGAATCAGGTGCTAAGCGCCCACGACTTGGCGCTTGTGTCGGGCTGGTACTCTGCGCAGCTGTTGGAGCGCACGCCTGAAGAAGAGATTGAGGCTATTCAGGATCACATGAACCTGCTCAAGCTGTGCGGCGCTAAGGTAATGGTGCTATGTGAAGTTACCCACTGTGTACACGGCGATCAGGAGCGCCCGCTCTCCCAGCGTCCGCATCTTTCCGGGCAACAGTGGCAGCGCCTGCTGCATGGTCTTGAGGTGGTGGGTGATTACCTGAAATCCCAGGGCATTCAACTGGTATATCACCACCACCTGGGCACGGTGATCGAAAGCCAGGCCGACGTTGAACGCTTAATGGATTACACCGGCGAAGGCGTGGGGCTACTGCTTGATTTTGGTCATCTGCGCGGTGCAGGCGGCGACCCGCTCGCCATCGCCAAACGCTACAGCCAACGTATCCACCATGTGCACTGCAAAGACCTGCGCTTTCCGGTGCTGGACGCAGTGCGCAACCGCGACAAAAGCTTTTTAAACGGCGTGCTAGACGGCCTGTTTACGGTGCCGGGGGATGGCAATGTGGATTTTCTGCCCGCCTTAACCCACCTGTGCGAACAGGGCTACCAGGGTTGGTTAGTGGTTGAAGCCGAACAAGACCCCGAAGTCGCCCATCCGTTGACCTATGCTCGCCTGGGGTATCGCAACTTGCGCCAACTTGCCGAGCAGGCAGGTTTCGACATTGCCAGCTAAACGGTGCCAGTCGCCGCCTTTTAATCAGGAGCTTGTATGAAGACGTTATCCCATTATCTTAATGGTGAGTTCTCCACCGGTCAGAGCCAGCGCACTGCGCCGGTTTATAATCCGGCCACCGGCGAACAAAGCGCCCAGGTAGCGCTAGCCACCGCCGATGAAACTCGTGAAGCCGTGCGCATCGCCGACGAAGCCTTTGCCGGCTGGTCAAAAGTCTCGCCGCTAAAGCGCTCGCGCATCTTGTTTAAATTTAAAGCGCTGGTCGAGGAGCACACCGATGAGCTGGCGCGACTTATCTCCAGCGAACACGGCAAGGTGTTTTCAGACGCCAAAGGCGAAGTGACCCGCGGCCTGGAAGTGGTTGAGTTTGCCTGCGGCATTCCCCACCTGCAGAAGGGCGAGCACTCCATGAACGTCGGCACCGGCGTTGATAGTTACTCGATGATGCAGCCGCTGGGCGTGTGCGCCGGTATCTCGCCGTTCAACTTCCCCGCCATGGTGCCCATGTGGATGTTCCCCATCGCTTTGGCCTGCGGCAACACTTTCGTCATGAAGCCTTCGGAAAAAGATCCCTCCACGCCGCTGCGCTTAGCCGAGCTGCTTAAAGAGGCGGGCCTTCCGGGTGGTGTCTTTAACGTCGTCAATGGTGATAAAGAAGCCGTCGATGTGCTGCTCACCGATGAGCGTGTTCAGGCGGTAAGTTTTGTGGGTTCCACACCCATCGCCGAGTACATCTACGCTACGGCATCGGCACATGGCAAGCGCGTTCAGGCGCTGGGCGGGGCTAAAAACCATATGGTGATTATGCCTGATGCGGATCTCGATCAAGCCGTGGGTGCCCTGATGGGCGCGGCTTATGGCTCAGCAGGCGAGCGCTGCATGGCGATTTCCGTTGCTGTACCCGTGGGCGAAGATACCGCCAACCGCCTGCGTGAAAAGCTGGTAGCTGAACTGGATAAGCTGACGGTTGGGCCTGGCCTGGTTGATGGCCCTGATAACGATATGGGGCCGCTCATCACCCGCGAGCATCGCGACAAGGTGGCGGACTATATTCAGGTTGGTGTGGATGAAGGCGCAGAGCTTGTGGTCGACGGTCGCCAGACAACGGTTGATGGCGCAGGTGATGGCTACTTTATTGGCGGCACTCTGTTCGATCATGTGACGCCAAAAATGCGTATTCACTCCGAGGAGATCTTTGGCCCGGTGTTGGCGATTGCTCGCGTGGCCAGCTTCGACGAAGCGGTCAGCATGATCAACGCTCATGAATACGGCAACGGCACGGCAATCTTTACCCGCGATGGCGATGCGGCGCGTCAGTACTGCGAGCAGATCCAGGTCGGTATGGTCGGCGTTAACGTACCTATCCCGGTACCCATGGCATTCCATAGCTTTGGCGGTTGGAAGCGCTCGCTGTTTGGTCCGCTGCATATGCACGGCCCCGACGGTGTGCGTTTCTACACCCGTATGAAAACCATCACCCAACGCTGGCCCAGCGGCATTCGTGAAGAGACCAACCACTTCACCATGCCGACCATGTAAGCAGTCTATGGGGCACGACATCATTCAACGCCGGGCCCAGCCCGGCGTTATTGTTTTAAAACCGGCCAGTGTATCAGGTGATGAGGGCAGGTTTCCGCGAGGGCGCTGTGAACCCGTCCATGGGCGCTACTTTCGCCATCCATGGCGAAAGACCCTCGCTTCAACCTGCCCTCACACCCCTTCATCGAGTGTTTGTAAAAGCAATTATTTTTTTACCGGCAATTAACTTGTTAACAGGGATAACCACAATGAAAACCCTCAAGATTGGCCTGATCGGCACTGGTTTTATGGGTAAAGCCCACGCCATTGCCTTTAATGCAGCATCCAGTGTTTTTGAACTGCCTGCCAAGCCCGTTTGCGAACTGCTGGCGGATGTCGACCTTGCCACTGCGGAGAGCCGAGCACGCGCCTGGGGATTTGCTCGCGCCACCGATGACTGGCGCGCCCTGGTGGCCGACAGTGACGTGGACGTGGTGGATATCTGCGCGCCTAACTTTCTGCATAAAGAGATGGCGCTGGCCGCCATTGCCGCTGGTAAGCATGTTTACGCCGAAAAACCGCTGGCGTTGAGCACGGCAGACGCCGACGAGATGGTCGCCGCGGCTGAAAAAGCGGGCGTCAAAACTCTGGTGGGCTTTAACTATATTCGCAATTCCGCCACCCAGTTGGCTCGTCAGATTGTCGCCAGCGGTGAAATTGGTGAGCTGATTCACTTTCGTGGGCGGCACAACGAGGATTACCTGCTCGACCCGGAAAAGCCCCACGACTGGCATACCAAGCGGGCGACCGCAGGGGCCGGTGCGTTAGGTGATGTGGGCTCGCATATCCTCAATATGGCCGAATTTTTAACCGGGCAGCGGATTAGCGAGGTTTGCGGCCAGCTACAGACTGTCATCCCCTCTCGGCCCAATGCCGACGGCAGCGGTATGGCCGCGGTGGAAAACGACGATCAGGCCCAGGCCATGCTGCGGTTTGATAAAGGGTTAATCGGCAATATCGAAACGTCTCGGGTGGCGGCTGGTCGAAAAATGGGCTTGGCCTACACGCTAACGGGCACTAAAGGTGCCATTGTGTTTGATCAGGAGCGCATGAGCGAGCTGCAGCTGTATCGCCACGGCGATGCCCACGGCAGGCGTGGGTTCACTACGCTGTTAGCCGGCCCGGAACACCCCGACTATGCGGCCTTTAGCCCCGCACCGGGCCATGGTTTGGGCTATAACGACCAGAAAATTATCGAGGTGCGTGATCTGGTCGAAGGTATCATTAACGATCTTCCCCTCTATCCAGACTTCCGCGAAGCGGCGCGGGTGAATCGTTTGATAGATGCCATCGAAACGTCAGATCAGACGGGGCAGTGGGTGCAAGTCTAATATCAGCAGCCCCGTGCCTGATGATGCCGATGGATAAAGGCGTACTTCACTTCAGGTTTTTCGCACAGTACACCGCGGCGGCCCCTCCAGTTGCAACGCTACAAATAACAACTAACAGGACAAGGCCGCTAAGGATCTGTCAGGAAAACGGAGCCAGCATCGCGCCAATGTCTTTGTCCTCATAGGGCGGATAGACATCGACGGTCTTGTCGGCGGGCGAGATCAAAAGCGACTTAGTGTTGCTGAGTGCATCGAACCCCGTCTTGCCGTAATACTTCCCTATCCCTGAATTGCCGACCCCACCGAAGGGCAGCGAGCCGACCCAGCAATGCAGATTGGTCAGGTTTACGCAGCCGCCGCCGAAGGACACTGACTGAAGAAAGTGCTCGATCGTCGCTTCATCGCGGCTGAAGATATAGGCGGCCAGCGGTTTGTCTCTTGTCTTCAGCATTTCGATCAGCGTGGCCATGTCGCCGTAGCGCAGGATTGGCAGCACCGGACCAAACACCTCCTGCTGCATCGCTGGGTCCGACCAATCGGAAGGATAAAGCAGGGTGGGCTCGACGTAGCGGGCAGGCACATCGAAGCGCCCCCCGAGTACGGTTTTGTCCGGCAGGATATAGGGGGCAACGTGCTGCGCATCTTTCTCGCTGATCATGCGCGCGAAGTCAGGGCTTTGCGACGGATCGGCCCCGTACATGCGCGTGATCGCCGCTTTCAGTTTCTCGACAAAAATGTCTGCGACACTATCATGTACGCAGACGAAACCGGGTGCGATGCACCATTGACCCGAGATCGCGTTATGCCCCCAGGCGATGGCGCCAGCGGCGCGATCAAGGTCTGCGGTCTCGTCGACGATGGTCGGGTTCTGTCCTCCCAGTTCCAGAATCACAGGTGTTAGGTGCTCGGCAGCCGCCCGCATGACGACTTTGCCCACCGCCGAACTGCCGGTGAAGAAGATAAAGTCGAAGGGCAATTCCAGCAGCGCTGAGATCTCCTCGCGTCCACCAGTGACCACGGAAACGTCTTCGGGCTCGAAATACTGAGGCACCAGTTCCGCGAAGAGCGCAGCCGTTGCTGGCGTGGTATTGCAGGGCAAACGCATGAAAGATTTCATCCAGCCAATATCGTCG
>NZ_JABUZE010000185.1:0-15111 GCF_014897805.1 Halomonas sp. 3F2F | reverse complement strand
AATTACGGAAAAAGTAACTCGATAACTTTTGCATAACCACTTAGCGTTTCATAGCCTTGGTAGCTTTCAGGTAGCTCCTTACTCGCTTCATTTGTCGCCACTTGATGGATAATACGCTCTGCCTCTGCCTTGAGATCATCAACAAAGGCGGGAGAGACAAACGTCATCAGCCCTAATACAGAAAGAAAGCTACGCGTATGAGGTGAATCGAGATCTTCTTCATCAAACGCAATACCTTCCAACTGCAGTGAGTTAGTGGCAAGACCCCGTTTCATCAGCAGAAGATGCTGAGCATCCATGCGCTGCTCGGCAGAAGTGCGATCAATCAATACGTCAACTAAGATGCGCTGACCAAAAAACATGACCGGGAAGCCAATGGCAATCGCCAGCGTCACCTGCTTTATAAACAACTTGGTTGGCTTATTTTTTAATGTGATCAGGCGTAGTAGCAGCAAGCTAAGTCCGATACCCGACAGTATCCGCCCCTCTAATTCCAGCGCTCTAATATCACCGCTCGATAAGCGGGCAACCGATGCATCCACCAAGCGGCTGTTAAACGCTAACTCATAAACTAAGTAGGCAATATTGAGTACGAAGAGTAGCCAAAGCCAAACCCTCCCATTTTTCAGGTAGTGACGCATTATTCTCTTTTTTCGCTCGGTATAGTGATAATGACAGGAGCAGATAGCGGCGCTGTTACTACTGCTGTTCCGCTACCCGTTTTTAATTGGCCTCGCTCTGGCAGCGTTACAACGATAGCGCTGCCTTCAAGCGATACCAAGGCGCCCGTTTGATTCAAATAAGCGCCCTGTTGAATAAAAAAGGCCTGTTCTTCATCAACGCCACGGGCAGCATCATCAGGCAGAACGGTGCCTTCGATGACTAAGGGGGTTCGGGGTACTGCGCTTTGCGAGGAGGGACAATCAGCTTCATCACGACATAACAGCTGTGCAGCGAAATCATCCAAGCTATCTGCATAAACTGGCTGGCTATAATAGCTTTGAACGCAGGAAAAACTGGCTAATATGCCGAAAATGA
The DNA here is from genome assembly GCF_014897805.1 of Halomonas sp. 3F2F. Lineage (NCBI taxonomy): Bacteria > Pseudomonadati > Pseudomonadota > Gammaproteobacteria > Oceanospirillales > Halomonadaceae > Halomonas > Halomonas sp. 3F2F. Next base: position 14,073 of record NZ_JABUZE010000185.1, on the reverse strand, counting down.
CGGCTGTATTTCGGCATGAAAACACGCTCACTCCCGCTATCGAGTTTTTTGAAATATTAATTATTATTTATAATCACAGACCCGCCCTGTATAAGTCAACGCTACTTTTTAGTTAAATTAACATTTTATTTCCTTTTGCTAATTCATTCTGATGGACGTTTATATCCTGTCGTAGCGCTGTCTTCTGGCCGCTAGCTATCAGGTAAGGTTGAGTTCTTTGAGCATTTTTGAGGGATGTTCGTACCACGTCTGCAACGCCTTTGCCGGCATGGGACGGGCGATACCAAATCCTTGCAACAAATGGCAGCCCATTTCTGTCAGTCGTTTGACGTGAGCGTTACTCTCAACCCCTTCCGCGACGACTTTTTTATTGAATCGTTTAGCCAGATACACAACGCTCTCAACAATGGCCAAATCATGATCGCGCTCCAACATGTTAATAACGAAGCTGCGATCTACTTTAACCACATCCACAGGCAGATCACGTAGATAGGTCAGCGACGAATACCCCGTACCAAAATCATCCAAGGCAACGTTCACCCCTAGCGAGCGACAGGCACGCATGACCTGTGTCGCGGCTTGCAAATCGTCCAGCGCAGCAGACTCCAGTACCTCAAGGCATAGCAGTGCTGGCGACACATCTGGGTGTGCGGCCAACGCACCCTGCAGCGTATCGAAGAAATCGGCTCGGGTGAGTGACTGGGGGCTTAGGTTAATGCATACCTCCAGCATGATGTCGCTGGCATGCCACTCCTCCATCTGCTTCAGCGCTGTTTCGAGCACCCATGCATCAAAGCTCAGTTCTAGTTCGCTACCAGAAATCGCGGGTAGAAACTGACCGGGGGCCAGCAGCCCGCGCTCGGGGTGCTGCCAGCGGATCAGCGCCTCTACACCGGTGACCTGCTGAAAGACTGGATCAAACTGCGGCTGGTAAAAGAGCACAAACTCATCTGCATCAAGTGCACGTGCAATTTGTCCGCGCCGGATCTGAAGGTTCTTAAGCTCTTGTTCGCGCTCAGGATCGAATAGGACGAAACGATTACCACCGGCCATTTTGGCGCGATACATCGCTTGGTCGGCGTGACGTAACAGGGTGTCAGGATCATTGTGATCAGCAGGAAAGAGTGTAACGCCTAGGCTGCCAGTCAGTCTCAGCGGCGCCTTATCTGTGCCCCCTAGTTCAGGTATCGTCAGTGGTTTCGTAACCTGTTGAAGTATAAGATTTAAACGCTCAATACCACCCTCAAATCGGTGCAGCAGAAAAGCAAACTCATCCCCCCCAATACGAGCGATAAGATCACCTGCCCCTAGCGCATCGACTAATTGTCCAGCCAAAACCACCAGGATTCGATCAGCCCCCGCTCGACCAAATCTCAAATTGAGTTCCTGAAACCCGTCTAAGTCAAGTACCGCTATTGCCAGGGTTTCATCTGGCTTGCTGCTATCAAGTGCCTCATGCATAAGCTTAATCATGTGGCGGCGATTAGGCAGCGCGGTCAGGCGATCCACATACCCCGCTCGAAACAGCTCATCCGCATGCTGCTTGATGCGCGTCAGGTCGGAAAAAACGGCAACATGATGGGTAGTGTCACCAGTTTCATTGCGTACCACTGAAATTGACAGCATCTCTGGCAATGGATCGCCGTTTTTGCGTCGATTAATCACCTCACCCTGCCAATATCCCTTCTCGTTCAGCGATGCCCACAGTGACCGATAGAAGCTAGGCGTTTGGCGCCCTGACGATAAGACCCGAGGGTTCTTGCCAAGCACTTCGTCACGGGTATAGCCGGTAATTCGTTCAAATGCTTCATTAACCTCAATAATGCGGTTATCGCTATCCGAGATCATGATCGCTTCACGACTGCTAGAAAACACCTTGGAGGATAGCTCCAGGCGCTTCCAGGCTTCGTCGTTCTGACGGCGCAAGCGTAAGCCGTGAATCAGTTGACCAAGTGGCCGGAGCAAAGGCTCAAGCAACGTAAGCGTTTCATTGCTATACCCCTTAGCACAGTTGGCAAGTCCCAGCATAGCAACCATCTCGCCTTCCACCGAGACAGGCAGACACAACAGCGTATCGAGGGAAGGATGCCCTTTAGGCAGTCCGCCACGCCTTGGATCATGGGAAGGCCGATTGCTAATCAGCGGCTTGCCAGTACGCAGAACATGACCATAGAGTGAGTCTAACTGAGAGAACACTAAACCGTGCGCTTGTGCCTTACGGTAAAGTGTCCGTGAAGCGTCGTCCCAACTAATATCAGTAATGGCGTGGGTCTTAAGAAACGGCTCTCCGCTCTCATCCTTAAACACCTCACCAATAAACCCGTATTCACTCTCTGTTAGCGACAGCAGCGCCTCTAGCGCACCTGAAAACGTATCAGAAATATTATCTCCAGCAATAATGCTCGCTTGCAGGCGAGTGATTAGATCGTCGATACGGTGACGCCACTCAAGTTCGTGTTTGTTCCGCTGAAGGAGCGTAATGTCCTGCAGGGTACCGGCAATATGACGGGCAGGCACCGTATCGTCGATAGAGGCACCCGTTAACTGTACCCAGGTAATCGCCGTTTCGCCGGGGGCTTTCAAACGTAGGCAGGCGTCAAAAGGAGTGCCCTGATGAATGATTCTCCCCAACCCGCTTTCCAGTGTGTCGCGATCTTCAGGCAAATAGTGACTTGCGAGCTCAAAGCGGCTACTAGGTGTTAACGGCGAAGCGCCATGCAAGCGTAGAAACGCCTCATTACTCCATATCGTATTGGAGCTTACATCGAGCTCCCAAACACCCAGCCCCGCGTGATTAATAAGTTGCTCAAGACGCTGAAGCCGCTGCAATTCCAGATGACTCATGACCTGGTGGGCTAAGGTCTGCAAATGACGCTTATGCTCGTCACCTATGGCCCTTAGGCGGTGATCTATCAGGCACAGCGTGCCAATAGAAAACCCGTCGGGCGTCACTAGCGGCGCTCCCAGGTAGTAGCGAATATAAGGCGGGCCGGTGACTAAGGGATTATTCTGGAAACGGGCATCCACAGTGGCATCCACCACCTCCAAAAGCTCGTTTTCCAAAATAGTATAAGCGCAGAACGAGACGTCACGGGGGATATTGGCAATTTCGGGGCCCACTTGGCTCTTGAACCACTGACACTCTTCTTCAACCAAGCTGATCAGCACAATTGGAACGTCAAAAAACTTGGCGGCAGAACGAGTAATAGCATCTAAAACAGCGTCAGGAGCCTGGTTATGACGGATATAGCGCCACATCGCACGCAAACGGTCTGCTTCATTCGGTGGCAATGGTGCAACCATTAACACTCCTCAATGAAACAGAGCTGAAGGTTTGCTAAGGGGCAAAATAATGACGGCCTGAACTCATGACGCATGGGAGACTTCCTTACATTTTTTTTGGCGTCTTTTAGTATCGGCAAGCAATGCAATAGCTTTAGTCGGATATCGCGAGAATTAGCATAAAGGAGGAGCACTTTTACGTTGCTATCACTTATGTTTAGTTACATGGTACGAGTTGAATAGCTACGCGTCAGAATTAAACATAAATACAGTCATACGACCCTTGAGCCTCATGCATGAAAAGGGCGCGTTATGCACCATGAATTTCCGCTACTAGAGGCCCAGCAGGAAATCCACGAGCTGATCGCCGCCGGAGCGCCACTCACCACAACGCTGGTCGCGCTAATTGAATAGGCAAAATTGATGCTGCCTGACGCGCTGGTTTACATTATGCGCTTCGATCCGGCGCACACTTTCTGAGTGGCACCGCTCCCTGTTTGTGAATCACCCTGATGGCGTTTATGAATTTGACCTTAACGGACACTTTCAACGCTGCAATAAAGCACTTGAAAGTATCACAAGATACCCAGCATCTCATTTAATAGGGGTACATTTTAACCCGTTTATTGCTCACTCCTTTCAATAACCTACCCAGCAACAGCAAGAAGACCTCACTCGCCGCCACTGTGACCTACTCCAAGGGTACCTATTCGCACGCCCCATGCCCTTAGAAGAACTAAAGCGCCTGCCCGACTATTTACCCGTCGCCCTAACAACTAACAACTAACAACTAATCCAAACGAGCTCGTATCCACTCAATAAAAACGCGCAGCTTATAAACGTCGACCATATGCTCTGGGTAGGCCATGTAGTAAGCATCCTGGCTTTTAAGCGAGAACTGCCAAGGAATGATTAACTTCCCCTCATCAAGCTCTTCCTGAGCAAGGAATTTTGGCACTAGGGCGACGCCACAGCCCGCGCGGGCCGACCTTAACGCCATATAGAACGTATCGAATCTTGGGCCATGGTAGCTGTGCTCCGTATAGAGGTCTTGTGCTTCAAACCAGTCATGCCACCCTTCGGGCCGAGTAGAAACCTGTAACAACACCATGTCTGTTAAGTCTAATGGGTCGCGAACGGTTGTTTGCTCCATGGCGGAAGGCGCGCAGACAGGCACCACCTCTTCATCCAGCAACTTTATACACTCAGCCCGCGGCCATACACCATGGCCAAAAAAGAACGCCGCCTCTATGCGCTCTTTTTGCATATCAAACGGTTCGGTACGGTTAGAAATATTGAGATTAATATTGGGATGTTTAAAGCGGAACCCGTTGAGTCTGGGGATAAGCCACCGTGCCCCAAAGGTGGGCAACGTGGCGATATTCAGCACATCTGCCTCTACGCCATAAGACTGCATATAACGCGTGGACATTTCGACCTGGGCTAATATTTTACGCGCCTCGCCGAGATAGACCGCCCCCTCTGGCGTCAGGTGCAGGCGCTTTCTCACCCGCCTGAATAACGGATGTTGCAGCGTTACTTCCAATTGTGACACCTGCTTACTCACCGCACTTTGCGTCAGACTCAGTTCATCCGCAGCCCGCGTAAAACTGAGATGTCTCGCCGCTGCCTCAAAACAGTTCAGGCTGGTCAAAGAAGGTAAGTTTCGACGACGCATGGCAATCCCACTTGGTGAAATTAAGGAATGATGTTTTTCACAAACATCGTTTGATGAGCCACCGCAAGCTTGGCAATACTGGCCCTGTAACCAATTTACTCACAACTCAATATTTGGTGAAGCAATGATTCATTCCCTGATGGAAAAAATGGGCGTCGCAAAAGAACAGTATCAAGGCGGCGACCTGATTGTTACAACGCCGATTGATGGTAGCGAAATTGGTCGTCTTACAACGGCCTCTAGCAGCGACGTTGAAACAGCTATCGCGAACTCAGAAAAAGCCTTCCAGGCCTGGAAAAGCGTGCCAGCCCCCCGTCGTGGTGAATTGGTGCGCCTTTTTGGCGATCAACTGCGCCAGCACAAGGAATCTCTCGGCGAGCTGGTCACCTGGGAGTGCGGCAAGATTCTCCAGGAAGGGCTTGGCGAAGTTCAGGAAATGATCGACATTTGCGACCTTGCCGTTGGTCAATCTCGCCAGCTTTTTGGACTGACCATCGCTTCCGAGCGCCCTGGTCACCACATGCGTGAAAGCTGGCACCCGTTAGGCCCGATTGGCCTAATTACGGCATTTAACTTTCCCGTTGCCCCTTGGGCATGGAATTCAGCCTTAGCGCTGGTATGCGGCAATAGCTTGCTGTGGAAACCTTCAGAAAAAACACCGTTAACAGCGCTGGCATGCCAAGCACTGTTAGAGCGTGCCATTGAAGAGTTCGGCGATGAGGCACCCAAGCACCTGAGCCAGGTGATAATTGGTGAGCGTGCCGCCGGTGAGCAGCTGGTCAATGACACTCGCGTTGCGCTGATCAGCGCTACCGGAAGCACCCGCATGGGTCGCGAAGTAGGCCCACAAGTGGCAGCACGCTTCGGCCGCAGCATTCTTGAGCTGGGTGGCAACAATGCCATGATCTTAGCGCCAAGTGCAGACCTTGATATGGCGACTCGCGCCATCCTTTTCTCTGCGGTAGGTACGGCTGGGCAACGCTGCACGACACTGCGTCGCTTAGTCGTTCATGAATCCATTAAAGACGAAATCTTAGCGCGTCTGAAGAAGTCGTATAGCGCGGTGTCCATCGGCAACCCGCTTGAGGGTAATTTGGTTGGCCCGCTAATTGACCATCAAGCCTTTGATGCGATGCAAAGCGTGCTAGCTAAAGCGCGTGAACAAGGTGCGAAGGTGTTCGGTGGCAACCGTGTAGAGATCGCCAACAGCAACGAAGGCTACTACGTCGAGCCTGCCATTGTTGAAGTGACCGAGCAAAACGATCTGGTCAAGCACGAAACCTTTGCGCCCATTCTCTATGTCCTCACCTACAAAGAGCTGGATGAGGCCATTGCTACCAATAATGACGTTCCCCAGGGCCTGTCATCTTGTATTTTCACCACCGATGTTCGCGAAGCCGAAACCTTCATCTCCGCGGTTGGCAGTGACTGCGGCATCGCCAACGTCAACATCGGCCCTAGCGGTGCTGAAATTGGCGGTGCGTTTGGGGGCGAGAAGGAAACCGGCGGCGGTCGAGAGTCTGGCTCCGACGTTTGGAAGAGCTATATGCGTCGCCAAACTAACACCGTGAACTACTCTCGTGAACTCCCACTGGCCCAAGGCATTAAGTTCGACTAACCCTTCCCCTCTATAAGGGCCCTTCCCTGCAGGGCCCTTACTAAAAACATAAAAAAATCAAGGTGATGTATGCGTGACGATGTCCAAATCGGCCCGACGCCGGGCCTCGCGATGGCGCTATTACCGCTGCTGGCCACTACCGCCATTCTAATTCTGCAATTTTTTATCTTCTCTGACTTTACCCCGCATATTCCTTTAGCCTTCGGGATAATGATTTGTGCCCTGTGCGGACGCATCCGTGGCGTACCCTGGCAAAAAATGGAAGCCTCAATGCTTGAGGTGGTTAAGCTGGGGATGCCCGCTATTTTTATTCTATTAGCGGTCGGTATGGTGATTGGCACCTGGATTCTTTCCGGCACCGTTCCCACGCTGATGTATTACGGTTTTCAGCTGGTTTCACCCTCTTACTTCCTTGTCGCGACATGCGTCATTAGTGCTTTGGTATCCCTTGCCACAGGCACATCCTGGGGCACAGTAGGAACACTCGGGCTTGCCCTAATGGGAATCGGGGAAGGGCTGGGCATTCCCATGTATCTAACGGGCGGGGCGCTGGTATCCGGTGCGTTCTTTGGCGATAAAATGTCGCCCTTATCAGAGACTACCAACTTAACCCCTGCCGTATGTGAAACCGATTTATGGAGCCATATACGCAGCATGATGGCCACTACGGTGCCCGCCATGATTGTCGCGCTGGTGCTTTATTTATGGCTCGGCACTAGCTATGGCGGCCAGCTTGAACGAAGTACCGATATTGCAACGTTTCGTCAGGCTCTTGATGACACCTTTACGCTCTCCTGGGTAACGCTGATTCCGCCTTTTGTTGTGATCGGTTTAGCGCTTGCCAAATTCCCACCTTTCCCGACTATTTTCACCGGCGCTGCGATAGGCGGCTTAGTGGCTATCGGCGTTCAGGGCGAAACCGTTCATGCCGTGTTTGATGCCATGCAAAATGGCTTTAGCAGCGATACTGGCAATCCGGCGATTGATGCTCTACTCAGCAGTGGCGGTGTGCTCTCCATGACCTGGGTGGTAACGCTAACGTTCTTCGCGCTGGGCTTTGCTGGCATGTTAGAAGCCTATGGCACCGTTGACGCGATTATTAAGCAGCTCATGCGGCTCATTAAAGGTCGCTTCAGCTTAGTGGCAACAAGCGCCGGCACAACGCTGGCGGTAAGCACTATTATTGGCGATGTTTATACAACGCTGGTGCTGCCCGGTCGCTTGCTGAAAGGCCAGTATCAAGCCATGGGCTATAAGACTTCGACGCTGTCACGCACCATTGAAGACAATGGCACGCTCTCCTCTCCGTTAATTCCCTGGAACATGGGCGGTGGGTTTGTGTCCTCGACGATTGGCGTACCCACGCTAGCATATGCGCCCTTTGCATTTGCTTGCTGGCTATCCCCTTTATTCGGCCTGCTGTGGGCACTAACTGGCCGCTTTATTCCTCGTGAATCCCCCGAGAGCGCGGCTGAAAAATCACCCCATACGCCTCAAACCAACTACTCCTCCCAACCTACTTCATAGCCATACAAGGTCGGCCTATGGCCGACCTGCGCTTCTTTTCAGGAGGTACTATAAGATGCAAACGACCCTCTCCGAGCGCTGCCTTTGGCTGCAAACGAGCGCGGAAGCCCCAGTACACTATCCTGCGTTAGCGAACCAGGAAGAGGCCGAGGTCTGTGTTGTTGGTGGCGGTATTACGGGTCTGTCCACCGCGTTACATTTGGCCGAAAAAGGCATCAAGGTCATCTTGCTGGAGGCGGGAGATATCCCCACGGGGGGTTCAGGCCGCAATGTTGGTCTGGTTAATGCTGGGCTTTGGATTCCACCCGATGACATCGTGGCCGCGCTAGGTGAAGAAACAGGCGAACGCGTTAATACTATTTTGGGCGGCGCGCCAGCAAAAGTCTTCGACATTATTGAGCGCTATGCCATTGAGTGCGATGCAACGCGTACAGGCACCCTGCACCTTGGCCATAACACCAAAGGCTGCCAAGAGCTCACTCGCCGCCACGAGCAGTTACAAAACCGTGGAGCCCCGGTGACCCTATTGGAAGGCGAAGCATGCGAGCGGATGACGGGAACCGCTCAGATACATACCGCGCTGCTTGATAAGCGCGCGGGCACTATCAACCCGTGCGCCTATACACGAGGGCTCGCCCGCGCTACAGCAAACCTAGGGGCCACTCTCTACTGCCAAAGCCCCGTAACAGGCATCGAGCGACAGGAAGACCGCTGGCGGGTGTTAACTCAAAATGGCAGCGTGACCGCGAGCAAAGTCGTCATGGCGACCAATGCGTATACCGAAGACGACTGGAACCAAGTTCGACAACACTTCTTTACCGGCCATTATTATCAACTGGCGTCAGAACCTCTAACTGGCGAAGCCGCCGATGCGATTCTTCCAGAGAAACAAGGCGCTTGGGACACTCGCACGGTACTTAGCAGCATTCGGCGGGACAAGGCAGGCCGCTTACTATTGGGCAGCCTGGGGAAAGGTGAAGGCAAACCACAGGCTTACTTAACCCGTTGGGCCAATACCATAAAAGATCATTACTTCCCTAGGCTCGGCAACGTTCGCTGGGAATACACCTGGACCGGCAAGGTCGCGTTCACACCGGACCACACCTTACGTATTTTTGAACTGGCCCCGGGGATATTGTCAGCCACTGGCTATAACGGACGCGGCATCACTACCGGCACAGTGGTCGGGCAAGGTTTTGCTCATTACATTGCAAACGAGGATGACAGCCTGCTGCCGCTGCCGTTGTCACAGCCCAAACCCATCAAAGCCCGCCCGCTGTGGAGCTGCGCCTATGAGGGTGGTTTCTCGCTGTATCATGCAGGTCAGTGTCTACGAGTGCTGATCTAATCACGGTGTTATTGCTTAACAAAACAAAACGGATACACATAAAAAGCGGCCACTCTTCCCGCAGGCGAAGAGTGGCCGCTGGTGCTCTGCCTAACGTCAATGCATCAGGCGAAAATAAAACCTTCCGCTAAATGTTTCACCTGCATTTCTTCAGAAGTAGCGAAATAGGTCATCACATCACCATGATCAACCGTCGGCTCTTCAAGTACATCTGACCAGTACGCAAAGCCATCAGCATCAGGAGCTCTATCAAAGGCGTTGGCATATAGCAGGGTCAGATAGTCATCATCACTGAAGCGACTTCCTTGATCATCGGTAAACTCTTCCGATTCGATGAAGAAATCAGCAATATCAAACATACTCACACCGTTTTCACGCACACCTGACCAGTAATTTAGTCCTGTAGCATCCGCCTCTCGATCAAACGCGACTTTATATAATGCTTGAAGCACTGAGATCTCGACCGTATCCGTGACATCGCCCAGTTCAACAGAAACTGTCGCTGTGCTTGATGCTCCCTGCGAGTCCTCAATCGAGTATTCAAAGATATCGCTGACGCGGTCTACCTCTTGTGAAGGCACAAAAGCCCCTCTCTGGTCGTAGAGGAAATCACCATTTTCCTGAACGGTGAGAGTCGCACCAGATGACAAAACAAGCGCGGTATCAAAAAGAACCTCTTGACCATCAATATCAGTGATTGAGAAGTCATCACCATCAACCTCCTGGTCAATGCCGTTGCCATTGTCTTCCAACAGGTTCCCACGCAGTAACCAACCAAACCGGCTCGAAAATTCATCGTCACGTGCAATAGGTGCGCTGTTTACCCCTCCATCATCGACATCCGGTATAGGCTCTGGATCCTCGGGGGTTTCTGGTAAGCGGAATCCAATGGCACCAGGGTCAACAATAACGCCGTTAGCGGCGCCATCAGAATCAAACTCACCGCCATCCTCAATGACAAAATCAAAGCGTAATTTATTACCTTCATTTGTCAGACTACCGCCAAAGGCTGCACTAGCCAGATTTACCCAGTCTCCAGCCGCGTTCTGCTTCCAGTAACCATTGGCCTCAACATCATCGGCGACGAACAGAGAAAACACATTAGACCCACCAACGGTTTCTATATCCGCTTCAAAAGCGATTAAACCAAATGGCATATCAAGGTCATCTGGTCGGTCATTCGGCGCATCCAACTGTCGCACATTACGCAACGTTAGTAAGTCATCATCGCTCTCGGCGTCACGGCTGCCGTTCGACGTCAGCGTGATAAACGCTTCAGGGGCATCTTCGGGATTAGAGACAGCCGTCGGCGTCAATAAAAACGGTGTAGAACTGACATTGCTTTGCTCGGCGTCAGAAATGCCGTCGCCGTTGCCATCACCGGTAGTGCTTCCATCTAGCGATGGTACGCGATTTTCATCTTCATTCGAAATGCCGTCATTATCGCTATCAGGATTAGCACTAATAGCAGACGTTGGCATCGATGTAATAGTTTCGGCCGTGCCCTGCTGATCGGTATAGCTGGCACGCACGCTGATAGCAGTGCTCACATCCGCTTGGGTCAGGGTGTAAGTTTCACCCGTCGCATCAGTGATTTCATTACCATCGCGCAGCCAGTGGTAAGTTACTGTGCCCAGGCCGTCTTCATCGGCTAAGGTGTTAGACGCCGTCAGTGTCTGATCTTCTACTGCATCGCCTGTGATCGTGACGTTGCCAGTGGGCGCATCGTTGACGTTGGCCACGCTCTCCGTCGCGGCAGACGTGACTGCTTCAGCCGTGCCCTGTTGATCGGTATAGCTGGCACGGACGCTGATGGCAGCGCCCACATCCGCTTGGGTTAGCGTATAAGTGGTGTCAGTCGCATCAGCGATTTCATTACCATCCCGTAGCCACTGGTAGGTCACCGTGCCCAGGCCGTCTTCATCAGCCAGCGTATTAGAGGCGGTCAGTGTCTGATCTTCTACCGCATCGCCGGTAATGATGACATCGCCCGTCGGTGCATCGTTGACGTTGGCCACGCTATCCGTGGCAGCGGATGTGAGCGCTTCGGCCGTGCCCTGCCCATCGGTGTAGCTGACCTCAACGGTGATTGCCTTACCCACTTCAGCCTGAGTCAGGGTGTAGGTGTTGCTGGTGGCACCCGTGATGGTGGTGCCATCGGCCTTCCAGGCGTAGCTGAAAGTGCCCAGACCATCCTCGTCGACTAGAGCGCTGGTGTCGGCCGTGAGTGTTTCATCCTCAGTCGTGGTGCCAGTAATGATGACGTTGCCCGTCGGCGCATCGTTAACGTTGGCCACGCTATCTGTCGAAGCAGACGTCACCGCTTCCGCCGTGCCCTGCTGGTCGGTGTAGCTGGCGCGAACGCTGATAGCAGCGCCCACATCCGCTTGGGTTAGCGTATAAGTGGTGTCAGTCGCATCAGCGATTTCATTACCATCCCGTAGCCACTGGTAGGTCACCGTGCCCAGGCCGTCTTCATCAGCCAGCGTATTAGAGGCGGTCAGTGTCTGATCTTCTACCGCATCGCCGGTAATGATGACATCGCCCGTCGGTGCATCGTTGACGTTGGCCACGCTATCCGTGGCAGCAGACGTCACCGCTTCGGCCGTGCTCTGATCATCGGTGTAGCTGACTTCAACGGTGATTGCCTTGCCCACTTCAGCCTGAGTCAAGGTGTAGGTGCTGCTGGTGGCACCGGTGATGGCAGTGTCATCGGCCTTCCAAACGTAGCTGAAAGCGCCCAGGCCATCCTCATCGGCCAGAGCGCTGGTGTCGGCTGTGAGCGTTTCATCTTCGATCGCATCGCCGGTAATGATGACATCGCCAGTGGGGGCATCGTTGACGTTGGCAACACTATCCGTGGCAGCGGACATCACCGCTTCGGCCGTGCCCTGATCATCGGTGTAGCTGGCGCGAACGCTGATGGCAGCGCCCACATCGGCTTGCGTCAGGGTGTAGGTTTCGCCGGAGGCATCGGTGATCTCCGTGCCATCCCGCAGCCACTGGTAGGTCACCGTGCCCAGGCCGTCTTCATCCGCCAGGGTGTTAGAGACGGTCAGTGTCTGATCTTCTACCGCATCTCCGCTGATTGTAACGACACCTATCGGTGCATCGTTGACGTTGGCCACGCTCTCCGTCGCGCCAGATGTCACCGTTTCAGCCGTGCCCTGCTGGTCGGTGTAGCCAGCGCGAACGCTGATCTCAGCACCCACATCGGCTTGCGTCAGGGTGTAGGTTTCGCCGGTGGTATCGGTAATCTCAACGCCATCGCGCAGCCACTGGTAGGTTACCGTGCCCAGGCCGTCTTCATCGGCCAGGGTGTTAGAGGCGGTCAGTGTCTGATCTTCTACCGCATCGCCGCTGATGGCCACGCCACCCGTCGGTGCATCATTGACGTTGGCCACGCTATCCGTGGCAGCGGATGTGAGCGCTTCGGCCGTGCCCTGCTGATCGGTATAGCTGGCACGGACGCTAATGGCAGCACCCACATCGGCTTGCGTCAGGGTATAGGTTTCGCCGGAGGCATCGGTGATCTCGTTGCCATCGCGCAGCCACTGGTAGGTCACTGCGCCCAGGCCGTCTTCATCTGCCAGGGTGTTAGAGACGGTCAGAGTTTGATCTTCTACCGCATCGCCGGTAATGATAACGTTGCCCGTCGGCGCATCGTTAACGTTGGCCACGCTATCCGTGGCGCCAGATGTCACCGTTTCGGCAGTGCCCTGCTGATCGGTGTAGCTGGCACGAACGCTGATGGCAGCGCCCACATCCGCTTGCGTCAGGGTGTAGGTTTCGCCGGTGGTGGCGGCGATTTCATTACCATCGCGTAGCCACTGGTAAGTCACCGCCCCCAGGCCGTCTTCGTCAGCTAGGGTGTTGGAGGCGGTTAAAGTCGCGTCTTCTACCGCATCGCCGCTGATGGCCACACTGCCAGTGGGCAAGTCGTTAACATTGGCAACGCTATCCGTGGCAGCGGATGTGACCGCTTCGGCGGTGCCCTGCTGGTCGGTATAGCGGGCACGCACGCTGATGGCAGCGCCCACATCCGCTTGGGTCAGGGTGTAGGTTTCGCCGGTGGCGTCGGGAATGTCATTGCCATCGCGTAGCCACTGGTAGGTCACCGTGCCCAGGCCATCTTCATCCGCCAGGGTGTTAGACACCATCAGAACTTCGTCTTCCGTCGCCGTACCGCTGATGACCACGCCACCCGTCGGTGCATCGTTGACGTTGGCCACGCTATCCGTGGCAGCGGATGTGACCGCTTCAGCTGTACTCTGATCATCGGTGTAGCTGACTTCAACGGTGATTGCCTTGCCCACTTCAGCCTGAGTCAAGGTGTAGGTGCTGCTGGTGGCACCTGTGATGGCAGTGTCATCGGCCTTCCAAACGTAGCTGAAAGCGCCCAGGCCATCCTCATCGGCCAGGGCACTGGTGTCGGCCGTGAGTGTTTCATCTTCAGTCGTGGTGCCAGTAATGATGACGCCACCCGACGGTGCATCATTGACGTTGGCGACGCTACCCGTTGCGGCAGATGTCACGGCTTCGGCGGCGCCCTGCTGGTCAGTGTAGCTAGCGCGAGCGCTGATCTCAGCACCCACATCGGCTTGCGTCAGGGTGTAGGTC
>NZ_JABUZE010000180.1:0-2091 GCF_014897805.1 Halomonas sp. 3F2F | reverse complement strand
TTTTTTGTTTGCCCGGCGAAGCCGGCAACCCCGGACACCTGAAAGAAGGTGTCGTCACCCCGACTGAGGGGAAGACAACCCGACTGGCAAGGGCGCCACTGGCCAACGGTGGGGTCTGAAGGAAGCCATAGGGTGTTAACGGTACACAACGCAAGTGAACCTGCTTCGGCAGCACAGGTGGGTAAGCGTGCAAAATAGCGCGACGCCCGATACTCAGTCAGGCCTGTGCTGTGTTTGAGGGTGGCATCGTTAACAGGGAGCCGGTGCAGTAACCGGGGAAGCCTGGCACCGTATCCAGTTTGTCTGGAAGGCACGCGTCAAGGTGAAAGCCAAGAGCGGGTCGGGTGTGAGGTGGCAGATGATGCCGTAGTAGTGAGGAAGTTCCGGCCTGTGAAGCCTGGTAACAGCGTGGAGGATAAAACCGGATCGACCGCTGGCGGAGGTTCAGTGGACTGGGCAAGGCCAAAAGCCTTGGTCGGATGCGAAGGGCGGAAGTCATTAATGAGAACGACGGATATTGATCCGAAGGTGGACGCTGCGTTCACAAGCTGTCCGACGGGGCAGGGAAGTGGGTCGAAGTGCGGTGGGAACACAGTGGCTTCGTCCTTCTCTGAACGAGGGAGTAGAACGACACCGTGGCGGCAGATTGCCAAGCGCTAGTACCCGGACGGGTCGTTTGAAACAGACCAGTAGCCAGACCGACGATCGGAGCCGTCATCACAGAGATGAGCAGGCATGAGGAAATACTACAGTCTTTACGGGCAGTTGCTGTCAAAGCAGCGCCTGTATGAAGCCTTCAGACACGTCAAGCGCAACAAAGGTGCGGCCGGAATCGATGGGCAGAGCCTGAGTGCGTTCGAGGTGAATCTGGAGGTGGAGCTGTCGTGTCTGCTCCTCGAACTGAAGGAAAAGCGCTATCGAGCGCAGCCTGTCAGGCGCGTTGCCATCGCCAAGGATGACGGCGGTGAACGTCTGTTGGGTATTCCCACGGTTCGAGACCGGGTTGTGCAACAGGCATTACGCAGTATCATCGAACCGCTCTTCGAACCGGACTTTCATCCCTCGAGCTACGGGTATCGTCCGGGACGCAGTGGCCACCATGCCATTGGCAAGGCGGAGCTGTTCGTGCGCCGCTACCGGCGTGAATGGGTAGTGGATATGGACTTGTCGAAATGCTTCGACACGTTAAACCACGACCTGATCATCCGCCAGTTCCGCCAACGGATCACGGACGGCAGTGTGTTGTCGCTGCTGCGCCAGTGCCTGGAAAGCGGCGTGATGGTGGGGCACCACCTTGAAGAGACGGCGCTGGGCAGCCCCCAGGGCGGCGTGATCAGTCCGCTGATCGCCAACGTCTACCTGGACGCCTTCGACCAGTTCATGAAGGCACGGGGTCATCGAATCGTCCGCTACGCGGACGATATCCTGATCCTGTGCAGCTCACGGGCTGGAGCGGAGAACGCGTTGAGGGCAGCCCACTGTTATCTGGAAGGTGAGCTGAAGCTGACAGTCAATGCCACCAAGACCCACATCGCGCACAGCGACGAGGGGATCAAGTTCCTGGGGGTGGTGATCCACACCAAGTACACCCGCATCCAGGAAAAGAAGGTGGTGAAACTTAAGCAGAAGGTGAAAGCGTTGACGAAGCGCAATCGAGGTGCAGGGCTTGCGGTGATCATCCGCGAACTGAATCCTGTACTCCGTGGCTTCGCCAATTACTTCCGGGTAGCGAACTGCGCACGGGTGTTGAAACAGGTGATGAGCTGGGTCAGGCGGCGTCTCCGCTGCGTCCAGCTCAAGCAGTGGAAGAAGCCGAGTCGGCTGCATCGAAGGCTGAAACAGTTGGGCTACCGCCCGCCGTTTAAGTACATCAAGATGCAAAGCTGGCGTAACGCGGCGTCACCGCTGGCCCATCTGGCGATCCCCAGCGCCTACTTGCATGACGATCTGAAGTTGATGGACTTAACGAAGATCAAAACGGGCATCACTGTCCCCGAGTTCGGGGTAAGTTAATGGCATGAGCCGTATACGAGGCCCGTATGTACGGTTCTGTGAGAGGGATGAGGCGGTAACGCCTCACCCTACTCGATA
>NZ_JABUZE010000021.1:0-1850 GCF_014897805.1 Halomonas sp. 3F2F | reverse complement strand
GTCCTCTCACACCACCGGGCATACGGTTCCGTACCACGGCGGTTCATGCAGAACGTTTGAGTCCTCTTACCGTATCCAGTACCGAGATCAGACCCTGGTCGTCAAACCACTTTCTCGGCAGGGCTTGATTCATGTGCGATGCCCCGGCGTTCCACCAGGGGCCCCGCCCATTGCCCGCCGATTTCCAAGCTCGGGGCGCGTCCAGGCCCAGCCCTTGAAGTTTCCGGCGACGAGTCGCTGAACGTTTCCATTGCCGCCAGATTAGGCCGCGTAAGCGGCGACGTATCCATTGATCCAGCGCTTCCAAGGGCCGTTTCACATCAACAAAGCTGAAGTAGTTGGCCCATCCACGCAGGACTGGCCCCAACTCTTCGATTATCCGTTGGGTGTTACGCCCCCTGCCACGCTTCAGGATCTCACGAACACGCTGCATCATGCGCTTCAGACTTGCCTTGGCCAGCGTCAACTTCGGCTGCTTGTGCCAAGTGAGACGGTAGCCCAGATAGCCGCGTTTCCATGGCCGATCCACCGCACTTTTCGTGCGGTTGACCGTCAGCCGAAGTGAGCTCTCGAGATACTCACTCAAGCTTTCCATGACACGCTCGCCTGCCCGCCGACTGTTGACGTACACCTGAACGTCATCGGCGTAGCGGCAGAAGCGGTGGCCTCGGCGTTCCAGCTCCTTGTCCAGATCGTCCAGCAGGATGTTCGCCAGTAGCGGGCTGAGTGGTCCGCCTTGGGGTGTCCCCTGTCGCCTCGGCGTGGGCAAGCCGTGTTGGAACATACCCGCTTCCAGATAGCGGCGGATCAGGCGCAGCACGCGCTTGTCATCAACGCGCCGCGCTACCCGTGCCATCAGCAGGTCGTGGTTCACTCGGTCGAAGAAGGCTTTCAGGTCAAGGTCGACCACCCAGCGGTGGCCAGCGGTAACATGGGCCTTCATGGCCGATACGGCCTGCTTGGCGCTGTGTTTGGGGCGGTAACCGTAACTCGACGCGGAGAACTCCGGGTCGAAGACCGGCATGAGCACTTGTGACAGCGCTTGCTGGATCAGTCGGTCGGTGACCGTGGGTATTCCGAGCTGCCGCACTCCGCCTTTAGGCTTGGGGATCGTGGCTGCTCGAACTGGACTCGGGTGATACGCATCGGCCAACAGCCGCTCACGCAACGTTGGCCAGTGCTGTTTTAGGTGGTCAGCCAGTTGATGCACCGTCATGCCATCGACACCCGGTGCACCTTTGTTGGCAGCCACCTTACGGTAAGCTCGCTCCATGTTCTCCGGGTCAACGACCCGCTCCATGAGCGAGGCTGACTCCGCTTTCGTCCACGATAACGACGCCGGGACCGTCTCGACGCCCACCGGCTGGGGCGCGGAGTTCTGCTCCTGCCCCTCTGGGTGAGTGACGGTATTAGCGTCATGGTCTGTCTTCATGATCGATCCTCGAGACGTTATCGCCTACTCGCGGTTCTTCATGTTCGGCCCTTGGTGCCGTAGTGAACCGGCACTTACTATGGCCTCGGCTGACGTCTGGTAACCCATCCCGTCGCCTCTCGACGCCGGTAGCACTGTGGCAGATCACCAGACCTCCCAGGGTAAGACGCGCGACCTTCCCGCTTATGCCTGTCGGATCTACGTCATGGCGTTCCGTGCAAGTACCGGGCTTTGATGATTATGGCCATCTCACCCCGCCATGACGCCTCGTATCCGCTTCCTATTCGTCAGGCCAGCGTTTTGCCTTGGGCTTCCTTCAGATTCCCCCTCGCGAGGGACACCCTTGCCGTCGGCTAGCACTTCCCCTTGCCGGGCGTGCAGGGGACTTTCACCCCCAAGTCATCCTGAGGCACCACCC
>NZ_JABUZE010000179.1:0-1124 GCF_014897805.1 Halomonas sp. 3F2F | reverse complement strand
TTAAAGGTGGAGGGATTGACGGTTGAAAGGTGTAGGGATTGACGGTATAAGTTGAGTAATTAATATTACTCCACAAATGGTGCTGATTTGATTAAGTCTCTTGTCTACAAATCTAATGCCCTGATCGAGGCGTCCTACCGCCTAAGTGTCTATGAACAGCGCATCATTCTAGGCTGTATTGCTCAGGTAAGGCGTGACGCCCCTTTAACCGATCAGCAGCTGTATACGGTTACCGCGCAGGAGATAGCCGACCTCGCTGGAGTAGGGGTTAAAACTGCCTATCGCGATTTGAAAGCTGCCGCTGAGCGTTTGTTTCGGCGCGAAGTAACGCTGCATGAAGCCCCAAATGGGAAGGGAGGGGCCAAGGTTCGGCTAACACGCTGGGTGCAGGAAGTTGTTTATCAAGAGGATCAAGGGACTGTAGCGCTACGTTTCAGCCAACCAATGGTGCCCTACCTGTCTCAGCTGACAGAGCAATTCACCCGCTATGCGCTGGCTGACGTAGCCCATATGGATAGCGCCTATGGTATCCGGCTCTATGAATTACTTTGCCAGTGGCGTGAGGCAGGCCAGCGAGAAGTTGAAATGGGCTGGCTACGTGATGCCTTCCAGTTAGAAGGTCGTTATGGACGGTTAGCTGACTTTAAGCGCTGGGTGATTGAACCTGCGGTAGAACAGGTCAACGAGCATTCGCCAATGTGGGTGAAGTGGTCACAGCGCAAAACCGGGCGGCGCGTCTCTCATTTGGTGTTTACCTTCGGCGAGAAGCCGTCAGCATCATCCAAGAAAAAAAGTCGCGATCGACACACCAGCGAGACATCCCTTCCTCCCAAAGGTAAAGGCGCTCGTTTTGGTATTCCTCAGGCTGTGATCGAAGCCAATGCCCACCCTGGAGAGAGCTACGAAGATGCTGCATTGAGGCTTCTGGAAACGCGTAAAAAACCTGCTGATTCATGACGCCTTCAAACAACGTGTTTTTTTGAAGACAGGAAACAGCCTGTTTTTTGTCAGCGAATGACGCCTAACAGCTTGTAAAAAAAAGATAAAATTCACTTCCCCCCAATTGGGGGATTCTGCATCTCCCCCCAATATTGGGGGGAAGTGAAAGATTTTGCCCCCCTCCC
>NZ_JABUZE010000020.1:0-516 GCF_014897805.1 Halomonas sp. 3F2F | reverse complement strand
GCGCGGAACACCTGGGCATCATCCAGAGCCTGATCAGCACCTGCAAACTGCACGACCTGAATCCATATACCTACCTGGTGGACGTGTTGCAACGCATCAGTCAACACCCGGCCAGTGAGGCGGCGAATCTGACGCCGCGGCTCTGGAAAACCCGGTTCGCCGAGAACCCGTTACGGGCACTGATCGACCCACGTCATCCTGACCGACAGAACACACCACTGGAGGCCACCGTTCATGCGCATTGACGACATGAGCATCGACCAGTTGCTGGAACTGAACAGAGTCATCTGCCAACGAATCGATGAGCTGCGGGACCAGGAAAATCTGCAGGCGCTGAGCCAGTTGCGAGTGGGCCTGAAAGTGACCTTCGAGGGCCGGGAAGGACCGTTACTGGGGATCGTCACCAAGATCAACCGCAAGAGCGTGATCGTGTTAGCCGAGGACGGCACCAAACAATACAAGGTCTCGCCGGAGTTGTTAAGGCCTCTCCGCAACGTGAAGTAAGTCAACTACGTC
>NZ_JABUZE010000019.1:0-19799 GCF_014897805.1 Halomonas sp. 3F2F | reverse complement strand
CCTGAATCCGTGAGACCGGCCCCCGGAAGCACTTCTAACCCACTGACCTGCATGGCAATATAGCCATTATCGCCATTCACCCAGACAGTGCCATGCCCAACATAAAGTTCCGCGCCAGTCGCCGCACCCTCACCAGCCACGCCGGGCTGTCCATCATCGGGCAATGCTTCGAGATCGCTGGCGTCGACAGCATCGACAGCCGCTTCCCCACCACGCTGGGCATGCGCACCAGTGACGTGATCAAGAGCTACCTGGGCCTGCTGTGTCTGGGCATGAGCGACTATGACGCTGTCGAGAACTTCCGCCGCGACAAGCCCTTCCAACAACTGCTGACCCTGCAGAAGGTGCCGAGCGCGGCGACGCTGCGACAGCGGCTGGAGAAACTTGCCGCCAACGACCTGCAGGCGCGCACCGCCACCTGGTCCACGACCCTGCTGTCACTGATCGAAGCACCGATCACCGCCGAGACGACGCACGTCTGCCTGG
The DNA here is from genome assembly GCF_014897805.1 of Halomonas sp. 3F2F. NCBI lineage: Bacteria > Pseudomonadati > Pseudomonadota > Gammaproteobacteria > Oceanospirillales > Halomonadaceae > Halomonas > Halomonas sp. 3F2F. The sequence continues at coordinate 19,313 of NZ_JABUZE010000019.1, read as the reverse complement.
ACATCGACACCTTCGTCATGGACAACAGCAACTCGAAGAAGGAAGGCGTCTCGCGGACCTACCAGAAGGTCGATGGCTACACCCCGATCGCCGCCTATCTGGGCAACGAAGGGTGGTGCCTGGGTCTGGAACTGCGGCCTGGCAAGCAGAACACCATGAAGGAGAGCAACGCCTTCCTGGAGCGGGTACTGCCTCGCGCCCAATGCCTGACCAAGCAACCGATCCTGTTACGCGAGGACAGCGGCTTCGACAGCCAGGCGCACCTGGCGCTTCTCGAACAGCAACGCCAGGTCTTTGCCGACGAGGGGCGCCGGCTCGACTATGTCGTCAAATGGAACCCGCGCGGCTCGGCCACGGCTGATCGAGATACCTGGCTGGCGGTGGCGGCGGACTACTGGGAAGAGCTGCGTCCTGGCAAGCGCCAGGCGCTGTGGCCGCAGACCGTCTCGATCCACGACGACAACAAGACCGAATACGTCGTCCAACGCGTGATGCGCCTGGTAGAGCGCACCGCCGATCGCGATGGCCAGTTGCTGCTCGAACCGGACTATGAGTTGGAAGGCTGGTGGACCAGCCTGGACGAGGCGCCGGAGGCGGTGATCAAGCGCTACCAGGCGCATGCCACCCATGAGCAGTTTCACAGCGAGATCAAGACCGATCTCGACCTGGAGCGCTTGCCGTCCGGCAAGTTCGCCACCAACGACCTGATCCTGCATCTCGCCCAGTTGGCCTACAACATCCTGCGCCTGATGGGACAGCTGGGCATGACCGGCGAGCTGAGCCCGGTTCGCCACCCGGCCAAGCGGCGCCGGCTGCGCACCGTGCTACAAGAGCTGGTGCACCGTGCGGCTCTCGTGATTCACAAGGCACGGCAGATCATCCTCGACTTCGGGCAGGATATCGGGCGCATGACGGTGCTCAAGACGCTGCGGAGCCGACTGCGTTATCCACGAGGAACGCCATGCTGACCGTCAATCGGCGACACTCTATCCACAAGCAGTTCCAAGCGACACGCGATCGCCAGATATGTCGTGCCTGGCGGGTGGAAAGGCATGACAAAACGGGCCGTCAGCACCGATCAGCACGGTGGGTTTTGGCAATAACGGGCTTGCGAAAGCCAACTTGCACGGGGCGAATGATCAAAAAGTGCTCGCTGGCGGTGATAGGGAAAGTGTCGGCGCCGGCTTCACGGATTCAGGATAACGTCCGACCATTACTTTCCCCTATGCTGCTTTTGCATAGGGAAAGTTAGCAGATAAGGCTTTTCGTACAAAACCTAATACTTAAAATACCGGCCACGGCGATGCCCATCAGCGCCCGTGATGCTAACAACAGGTTCACGCTATCAATCAAGAAGCCCGCCCCACCCGCCAGGCCATAAATGGACAACATCATCAGGAGTAGAGGCTTGCGCCCAAACCGGTCGGCCAGATAGCCCATTAGCGGGCTGAACAGCGTAATCATCAGCGCAGGAAGCGTCAGGATCAGCTGAATCAACACCTGCGGCTGATCCGAAAAATAGCGGCTGATACCCGGCAAAGCAGGCGCAATAATCGCACCCGACATCACCGTCATGGTGCTGGCAAACAGCAGTACGGCTTTGGTATGGGTTAAATGGTTGATGGCGAGCTTCCCTGGATAAACATCGAGATGGCAAAGGCACTGATGATAGCACTGTCGTTAGCAAGCTACTATTTTACGTCAGGAAGTAAGGGAGGGGGGCGGCCCGCGTTGGCGAGTGTTAGTCGAGTTGCATAAAAGAGAGGTTGGGGAGACTGCGAATTTCAAGCGAACTTGCGTGTGCACAGAGGCTGATGGTCCAGCCTTGCTGCTGCCATTGCCAGGCATGAACATTGCCCCTAGGGGCTAGCCGCTCAAGACGGGTGCTCAATACATGGCTTGAAGGAGTGCCGGACAGGCTATCCAGCTTGAACAGCGCTTCGTGGAGTGTCCATGCGCGGTAAAAGGCGTCTAGAGGTACAGCGGACTGATGTATCTTGCGGCGTACGTCGGCCTCAGGCAGGCACGCCACCAGCTCGGGTAGGCGTTTTTTATGTCGCAGGCGAACATGCTCGATGTCGATGCCCACCGGTGCCGTGGAAATACCTGCAATGACGCGCCCATCGCGGTGGGCAAGACACGCTTTCCAGGGGAGCGGCAGCGCTGGATGCCACGGCGCGCCGCTGCCTCTGGGAGACCACTCACTAACGGGGCAGTGGTAGCCGCGCGCATCGGCAAGCCTGGAGAGAAGCTCTCTGCCCAGCGCCGATAAACAAGCCCCGCTGCTGTGAGCGGGGGCTTGGGCCAACACAATGTCTAAATACGCGGTCATTAGTCGGCTAGCGTGACAACGTCACCTCGCAGCGCGACACCGGCCATAAGCGCCCCTGCATGGCACTCATACTCACTGGTCGAGGACATCGGCTGACGGTCATAAAAACTCTCAATGTTAACCACCGCATTACCGCCTTCCGCTTTGACGCGGTCTTGCAAGCTAAGAAGCGCCGAGAGCATGACCCACTCGCAGGCTTCTACATCAGACTTGTTGAAGGCATTGGTCTTTTTATTTGTGACGGCAGGACCATGCTCGGCGGTAATCTCGCCGTGCGGAGTGTCGCCAAAGATAAATTGAATATTGGAATCAAGCCGTGCTCTCGCATCGGGCGTGTTCATTGCGTCCTCAATAGAGAGCATGTGTGTCGTGTCGCGCGCATGGCTCGTCGTGCTTACTAGTAGAGCGCCTAGTAGCACCCCCATTAACATCATTCCTCGGCTCATTTAGCGTTCCTTCTTGCTGGGTTTAAGTACCTGAGAGCAGGTAGTGTGAGTGGCACTGAGTCGTAAGCGATATCAGGGCCAGCGGCGGAAGATCAACGAGGTGTTGATGCCTCCAAAAGCGAAGTTATTGCTCATGACATAGTCACAGTCAATGTTCCGTCCTGGGCCGTTCAAGTAGTCGAGTTCTGCACAGGCATCATCAAGGCGGTCAAGATTGGCGGTGCCGTGGAACCAGCCTTCCTGCATCATCTTGATGGCGACCCAGGCTTCCAGCGCACCGCAGGCGCCTAGCGTGTGGCCGGTGAAGCTTTTAAAAGCGCTAATGGGCAGGTTTGAGCCGAACACCGCGTGTGTCGCATGACTCTCGGCAATATCGCCCCGCTCGGTGGCCGTGCCGTGGGCGCTGACATAACCAATCTGCTCGGGCTGCAAATTTGCATCCTCCAGTGCCTGGCGAATCGCTTGCTCCATCATGCTGGCATCCGGCTGGGTAACGTGGCGGCCATCGCTGTTGGTACCAAAGCCCACAAGCTCTGCGTGAATGGTGGCTCCCCGTGCTTGGGCGTGCTCCAGTTCCTCAAGGATCAGCGTGCCTGCCCCTTCTCCGATCACCAGACCGTCGCGCTCGGCGTCAAAGGGGCGCGGCGAGGTGTGCGGCGCGTCATTGCGCGTACTGGTCGCAAACAGCGTATCGAAGACGGCCGCCTCGGAAGCCGAAAGCTCCTCGCAACCACCGGCAATCATGGCGGTCTGGCGTCCGAAACGGATGGCTTCGTAAGCATAGCCGATGCCTTGGCTGCCAGACGTGCAGGCACTTGAGGTGGTATAGATCCGCCCGCGCACCCCGAGAAAAACGCCGATATTGACCGGTGCGGTGTGGGCCATCATACGAATATAGGAGTTGGCGTTCAGGCCATCGGTCGACTTATTGATCAACATGTTGCCAAAGTCGGCAATGGCGTCGGGCTCCCCAGCGGAGGCGCCGTACGCGATCCCCATCTGGCCACTGCCTAAGAGCGGCGTATCCAGCAGGCCTGCATCTTCCAGCGCCAGCTCACTGGCACGCGTGGCCATCTGCGCGCCGCGGCCCATGCTGCGCAGCGCCCGGCGATGATAATGCGCAGGCAAGGTAACGTCGCGCACGGGCGCCCCAAGGCGCGTATTGAGGCCGTCATAACTTTCCCAGTCATCCATGTGGATAACGCCGTTTTGCAAACGCTCAAGGCGAGCCTTGATGCTTGGCCAGTCGTTGCCGATCGGCGAGAAACCGGCCATGCCGGTCACTACCACACGGCGCCCCAGCCCGCCCTGGCGTTGTACATTACTTGCCATCAGCACATCCCTCCGTTGACGGCGAATACTTGCCGAGTGATATAGCCAGCATCGGCTGAACATAAAAAGCCCACCGTGGCTGCGACTTCTTCGCTGGTACCGGTGCGTTGCATGGGAATTAACTTGAGCGCTTCCTCGGTAACCAGGTCGTCGGTCATGTCGGTGTCGATCAAGCCTGGGGCAACGCAGTTGACCGTAATGCGGCGTTTCGCCAGTTCCACGGCCAAGGCTTTCATGGCACCGATCAGCCCGGCCTTGGCAGCGCTGTAGTTGACCTGGCCACGGTTGCCCATCATGCCTGAAACCGAGGACATCACGACGATGCGGCCGGGCGCCCGGCGGCGAATCATCGGCATGACGAGGGGCTTCACAACGTTATAGAAACCGTCGAGATTGGTGTGGATCACGCTGTCCCAATCCTCATCAGAGAGCGCGGGGAAGGCGGCGTCGGCGGTAATGCCCGCATTGCAGACAACACCGTAGTAGGCGCCATGCGCTTCGATATCGGCGTCCAGCGCCTGCTGCGCCGCGGCCCTGTCGGCAACATCAAAGCACAGCACGCGGGCGTTGCGGCCCATATCACGAATCTGGTTTGCGACGGCTTTTGCCTCTGCCTGACGCTGACGGCAATGTACGACGATATCGAAGCCATCCCGCGCCAAGCGTAAGGCGATGGCTTGGCCGATACCGCGGCTTGAACCGGTAACCAGGATGGTATTCGTCATTGAGTTTTTCCTTGTTGCATCATTTCCAGCGCCTGTTGCGTATCGGGCTGAAACACGTTGAGTGTGGCGTTAGCGATCAGCTGTTGCTGAGCATCCAGCAAGCGCCCCTGAAACGCGCCCAGGCCATTATCTGCCCGAAAATCGAGCTCTACTTCGATGCGTATCGGCTGGTCGAAGTGAAAAAACGGCTGTTGGCACTGATAACGGCGCGTGCCGAGTAGAAAGCCAATTTTCGGCGTATCGCCTGACGTCACGGACTGCACACCCGCCCACGCGGCAACGGCCTGGGCAAGCCACTCTAACCCGACCCAGCCGGGAATGCCGTCTGGTGTGGCAAACAGGTCGTCGGGCTGGGGGACGACGCGGGCATGCAGGTGTTCGTCACCCACGGCCAGTAGCGTATCCAGAAGGCACATGCCCAGGCGGTGCGGCACGTACGGCGCGATATCGCAGGGCAGGTCAAGCCGTGCGGGGATAAGTGAATCATTCATTGAAACGTTCCAGCAACAAGGCGATGTTATTACCCCCAAACGCGAAGGCATTGCTGATCGCGCGACGGCCGTGATGAGTCGTCGCCTTGGCGTAATTCAGTAACGGAAGTTCTGGGTCGACGTCACTATCGTGAACCTGGGGCGGCAGGCGTCCCTCATTGAGCGTCAGCCAGCAGAACGCCGCTTCGAGCGCGCCGCAGGCGCCTAGCGTATGCCCGGTCAGGGCCTTCGTTGAACTGCACGGTAGCGTATTGCCGAAAAGCGTTGCGACTGCCTTGGCTTCCATGCTGTCGTTCTGGCGCGTGGCGGTGCCGTGCAGGTTGAGATAATCAATGGCCGTGGCGGGCAGCTGCGTCATGGCAAGCGCGGCTTGCATCGCCTGAATGGCCCCCTGGCCATCTGGCCGTGGGGCGGAAATATGGTAAGCGTCGCTGCTTTCACCATAACCACTGAGCTGAATGCCGCCGGTTTCTGCCGTTACCAGAAACAGCGCGGCGGCTTCTCCGAGGTTGATACCGTCACGCTCGGCCGAGAAAGGCTGAGAAGGACGGTCGCTAAGCGCCTCAAGCGAGGCAAACCCGTTGACGGTTAACCCACAAAGACTGTCAGCCCCACCGGCGATGACCGCATCGCACATACCGCTTGCCAGCAGGCGTTTGGCGCTTGCCAGGGCGCGCGCACTCGACGTACAGGCGGTAGAGAGCGTGTAGGTTGGTCCGTCCAGGCCGAGCCACTCGGCAACAAAGCGGGCTGGTGAGCCAATTTCATGGCGCTGGTAATGAAAGTCGTCAGGCCAGTGGCCACCTCTCTGGCGCTCAGCCAGCGCTATTTCGGTTTCGCCGATGCCGGAGGTACTGGTGCCGAGCACCACGCCGATACGCGCCTGGGGGTGCCGCTTGCGAAAAGCCTCAAGCGTCGGTGCCAACTGCTCCAGGGCGGCGGCCAGCAGCTGGTTATTGCGCGAACGGTGCGCTGGCGGTAGCGCCTGGGCATCGGGCAGGGAGGTCGTGACTCGGCCTAACGGTAAAGGCCGCCCGGGGGTAAACACGTCGTCATACTCAAGCCCACGACGGCCAGTAAACAGGGCATCGGCAATGGTTGCCAGATCGTCACCGATCGAACAGACCAGGGCCGGTGGCAGGAGGCGACAAGGAGGCATCTGAGACGCTATCAAGGGGTTAAGCATGGGGCGGTTGTCTGGTCGGTGTCACTAAGGGGCATGATATACAGGCGGTAGCCTGCCTCAACGTCGTCAATTAACGTGCATGCCGAGTTACCGCTGATCCGCGCCACGATACGCTGTCGATAGCGCATCGTGCGGCCCGTCTCATCCTCTTGGATTGACCAGGCGTTGGACCCAAAGGCTTGTTCAATAGCCGGTGCGGGCCACAGGTTCCAGCTCAAACGGCTGGCCAGCCACTCAGCGGTAAAGGGCGGCTCAAAGGCGGCATCCTGTAGAAAGCGGCTGCCGCTATCGTCGTGTATCAGAGTCAGCAGGCGCTGGCCTTGTGGGCTTAGTATGACCAGGCGCAACGTCTTGTCGTCGTGGCGCAGAACGCCAATCATCTCATGGCGCTGGTCATTATGTTCAAACGTCAGGCGCTGCCGCTGCGTTTCCATCGCCGGTAGTGTCGAGAGGGTGGGTACGGTCGCCACCGGCCGCCCGGCACAGCCGAACAGCAGAAGCAGGGCGCTGAGCAGTCCTGCCTGACATGCGAAGCGAAACAACGTAGTGGTCATTTTTCCTTCCCTGCGGTATCGCAGCGCATATCGGTACAGGCCTCTGCCAGACTGTCTAACCGCCGACGGCTGGCGGCAACGAACGGGTTTTCTTCATCCCAGGCGTAGCCGGCGAGCACTGAGCTGATCATGGTGCGTATGCGCGGTGTCTGCTGGTCATTGAAGATGATGCGCGGTAGGCGACCATCATACCAGGCCTCCACGAATTCACGGAAGGTGGCAACGCCGCGTCGTAGGGGCTGTTCAAACTGGCTATTCCAATCGACGTGCTCACCGGCGAGCTGGCGCTCGACCAGGGGGGCGGCACGCAAGGCCGAATCCAGGGCGATGGTGACCCCTGAAGAGAAAACCGGATCAAGAAATTCACCCGCGTTACCCAGCAGGGCAAAACCGGGGCCGTGCAGTTGCTCGACATCTGCTGAATAACCCTCTAAGCGGCTAACCGCGCGAATGGCGTTCGCATTGGCCAGTAGTTCGGCGAGCCTCGGTTCGGCACGTATGAAGTGCCAGAGGCGCTCCTCATCATTGATACCCGCAGCTTCCAGTGTTGCCCGGTCACCTACTACGCCAACCGATGCCCGCCCATTCGTGAAGGGAATCAGCCAGTACCAGATGCCGGGATGCTCAGGGTGCAAACCGATCAGGATCTTCTCGCGGTCGTAACGCGAACAATCAATGTGATCGTCAATATGGGTAAACAGCGCGCAGCGTGATTCAAGCGTCGAGGGGCGGGCAAGGCCGGTGAGGCGCGCCAGGACGCGACCATAACCACTGGCGTCGAGCACAAAGCGTGCGTGTAACGAGCGCTGCTCACCGTTGGCATCGACCAACGTAAGGCTGGGGTGTTCGGGGTCGGCGACAAAGGCTTCAACGCGGGTGTCAAACTCAACCTGGGCGCCCAGCTGGCGCGCGCCTTCGATCAGGCGCTGGTCAAAATCAGCGCGTTCGATCTGCCACGTGGTGCCTGGGCCTGGCGTGAACTTGTCGCGAAAGTCGATGGCCGCATAGCGATCCCGCCAAGTGAAGGCCGCCCCGTTCTTGGTTTGAAATCCGCCTGCCTTGGCGGCATCCAGCAGGCCACAGGCTTCAAGATGGACCATGCACTGTGGCAGCAAACTTTCGCCGATGGAAAAGCGCGGAAAGCGGCTGCGCTCAATCACCCGCACATCCAGACCCCGCTGGGCAAGCCAGGCCGCTGCAGCCGCTCCGGAAGGCCCGGCGCCGATGATGGCGACATCGGTGGTATCTTGGATATTCATGTGTTGCGTTGTTTCTATAGCCATCAGGGAGTGTCCTGTCGAGAAGATAGAGGCCTGGTGCCCGCCCTGGCAAACGGCACAAGTGCCCAAGCTGATGCAAGGCCAATGAGGCAAGTGAGCCCCAGGTAGTGAAGCGCCGGGGTAGCACTGAACGCCAGTAGGCCAAAGGCCAATAGGCTTGAGGCACACGACAGGCTAATGGCCAGCCAGGCAGCTGGGCTGTTGGGGTGTTCGGTGCTGAAGATACCCGCGTCGAGACCGATACCCAGTACCAGCAGCAATCCCAGCAGGTGGAAAAGCGTCAAGCCGATATTAAAGGCGCTCAACAGCGCGATGGTTGACAGCAGTGCGCCCAGCGGGGGCAATAATACGCGCCAGGCCCGCCTGCGATAGCGAACGCCAAATATCACCGCAAGCCCCGCTACGGCGATGGCTAGGCACAGGGCGATCTGGTCGCGGAGCTGCGACAGGTGGCTGGATAACGTTGCCACGCGGTCCTGGTAGAGCACGTATTGCGGTGCAGCAAGGTGAGTAAATGCCTGCTGAGCAGTACTGTCGGCATCGCCCAGCGTTATCAGCGCCGCCATGTCTGTACGCTCGACATCGGCGGTTGCGTCTAGCCAGAGCATGGTATCGGCTTGCCCCGCCGGGGTGTTGAGCCACGCCGTGATCGTCAGCAGCGGCACGCTTTCAAGTGAGCGCTGCGCGGTTTCCAGCAAGGTCGAAGGAAGGCCTGCCTGGGCGATCAGCTCGGGCAGGGCGTTGCGGTAGGCCTGGCGCACACGCTCAAGGTTGGCATTTTGCGTCGCTGGAGAGGGCACTGCTTGGGCCAGGTGGCGGTAGTGAGTCAAGTGCCCTTGCGCCTCTAAATCGGCAAGCGCTGCGTCCAGAGCTTCAAGGCGCTCCAATAGTTCGTCTTCCTGCTCGGCGGTGACAAGCAGGTAGCGGCTGGCGGTCGGGCTATCCAGCAGTATCTGCACGCGTTGCTGCTCGGTAATCAGCTCGGCAGGTGATGGGTTGAGCTGGCGAAGATCATCGTCAGCGGACAGCCGCGTGGCGATCATGACGACTGCGAGAAACCCAAGCAGGGCGAGCAGCCCCCAATACCTGGGCGCGTGAGGCGGTAAACGTAGACGGTTCAACTGAGTGGCAATACGCGTGGTGGCGGCATGAGGGCGCGGGGTGAACCACGGCAGCCAAAGGCGCACTGTCAGCCAGGCACCTATCAGGCCTAGCGCCACGAACGTGGCCATCTGGCGCAGCCCCGGCAGCGGCGTGGCAAGCTGGACAAGATAGGCGACCAGGCTGGATATCAGGCCGAGTAATAGCCCCGGCCAAAGCCTGGCCAACGGCTGTTCGGGCGCCAGCTGGCGAGCGCATTGAAAATGCAGGGCGTAATCTATCGCAATGCCGATCAAGCTAGCGCCAAAGGCCAGCGTCAGCAGGTTGAGCGTACCAAAAAGTAGCCAGGTCAAGGGCAGTGCAAACAGAATGCCACACGCCACCGGTAGCAACAGGCTGGCCAGTATCGAACCGCGCCGAAAGGTGATCCAGAGCAGCAAGGCGATACCCAGCAGCGAGCCAATGCCGATGGTCAAGGTTTCGCGCTTGGCCTGCTCGGCACCGGCGGCGGCGTGAAACACCAGCCCGCTTCGCAACAGCTCGGCTTCTGGGTGAGCATCGCTAAACTCCGCAAGCGCTGTGACAAGGCGTTGCTGCATGGCCATATCGTAGGGGCTGGCCGTGAGTTGGCCGCTTACGATGAACCAGTTACCGCTCTCATCCCTGACGGCAGGCAGGCCGTCGATCAGGCGAATGGGGCCCGCCAGGCGTTGGTCCTGCCAGGCATCCAGCAGGCCAAAGGGGTCCTGGCGTGGGTCAGCGCCACTGCCTGGTGTGAATAGCTGGCGCAGGCCTCGTTGCACCCAAGCGTCGTTATCGGCAGCGGCCAACGAGGGCGATAGCAGCCGATAACGGTACGCTGACAAGTCGCTGTCGGGGGTGCGCAGAAGGTCATCGTCGAAGGCTGTGACGCTGGCCGATTGTTTAAGACGGGTCTTGAGATCCGCAACCAGCTGAGCCGGCGATTCGCCCCGCAACAGCAGCACGAAGCGATCCTCGAAGGCCTGCGTCAGGCGCTGCTCGGCGTGTTCGAGCAGCGCTCCCTGCCGGGTGTCCGGCAACAGCGTGGTAATGCGCGTATCCAGTGCTGCGCCCCTGCTCAGCAGGCTCGCCAAGAGCAAGGCGCAGCCCAGCAGCAGCCCCGCCCAGCCGATAGCTGCCAGACGCTCCAGGCGGCCGGGACGCGTTGCTTCACTCACGATGTATGCTTATCGTCTTCAAGACGCTCGCAAGCCGCACCGCTCAAGGTAAGCTCGAGGCGGTCATCATTGGTGAACATGATCTCGACACGCTCTACCTGCTGGTTGCCGTGAACCAGTAACTGGTCAAGCCGTTGGGCGATGTTCGCTTCACTGGGCGTCAGCTTGGCCTGCCACTCTTCCTGGGTGCCGCTGAGTTCGATGGCGAAGTATCTCTCCAACGCCTGCCAGTCACCTGAAAGCAGGCCACCAAGCACCGGGGCGACCGCCTGAAAGCCCATCGGCAGCTCGTCGTTGTCCGCGCTCATCACCACGCGGTCATTAATGGGGGAGGTCGTTTGCCAGACAAGCCCTGCGTCTTGATGTTCAAAGGTTCCACGGCTTTCCAACTGACTGTCGAGATCGGCTAGCCAGCGTGTCTGCTCGAATCGCCCGCACTGCGGTGCATTGTCGGCCAGGCGTGCGGCAAGCTCGTCAGCGTCGGGAGCCGCCCAAGCGGCAGCGCTGGCGCTGATGGCTAGAAGGGTAAAGACAAAAAAAGCCGCTTGGTGAATAGCGCGCATCATTGATTGGCCTCCTGCCAGGCGAGCAGACGTTCCCGCAGAACGGGGGGCGATTCCAGGCGCATTTCGCGGTCTTCAATTCCGACGGCCACTTGTACGCTCCAGGCACGCGTCAGGCGTTTGCGGGTGTGTGCATCGCGAATGGTGTAGTCGATCTTGAGGCGGTTCTCCCACTCGCTCAGGCGCGCTTCGATTGCGATTCGCTGGGCGAATAGCGCTGGCGCCGCGTAGCGCAGGCGTAAATCGATCACCGGCCAGGCAAATCCTGAGGCCTGCATTTGGGGATAGTTGTAATCGAGCGCATCGAGCAGCGTGCAGCGGGCAATTTCCAGGTAGCGCACATAGTGGCCGTGCCAAGCCACCTGCATCATGTCGATATCGTGAAACGGTATCGTCAGTTCGGTCTCGTAGCGGGGCAGTTTGCCATCATCAAGCGTCATATAGGCTCCAGTGGCGTTGGCGAATCACGTCACACAGAGTGCGGAGTTCGTGTTCCAGGGCGCGGTCTTCGCCAAGTGCCGGAAAGATCTGGCGGCAGTCGGTCAGAAATTCAGCCAGGCGGTCGGGCAGCGGTGGCGCATCGCCTATCTGGCTGCGTAGCTCAACACCCTGACAGGCCGCATGCAGCGTGGAGGCCGCGACCTGTTCTACCAGGGTGAGCACACGCAGCGCATCGCGGGCGGCAATCGTGCCCATGCTGACCTTGTCCTGATTGTGGCATTCGGTGGAGCGCGAGAAAACGCTGGCGGGCATGGTCAGCTTCAGCGCCTCGGCGGTCCATGCGGACGCCCCGATCTGCACGGCCTTGTAGCCATGATTAAGGCTGGCTCGCTCGGGGGCGGCACCGCTTAAGTTGCTGGGCAAGCCATGATTAAAACGAGCATCCACCAGCAGCGCCAGTTGGCGGTCGAGCAGATCCGCGAGGTTGGCGCAGGCCTGCTTGAGGCTATCCATGGCGAAGGCGACATGGCCGCCGTAAAAGTGACCGCCGTGCATGACCTTGCCTTGTTCGGCGTCGATCAATGGATTGTCGTTGGCACTGTTGAGTTCGTTTTCGAGAAACTGGCGCCACCAAGGCAGGGCATCTTCCACTACGCCGATCACGTGCGGGGCGCAGCGCGTCGAGTAGCGATCCTGAAGGCGCGATGAGTTGCGCGGCGTGTCGGGCGCGTGGAGATCCTCGCGCAGGCGTTCGGCGACCTTGTTCTGCCCCGGATGCGGTTTGGCGGCGAAAAGCTCGGCATCAAAGTGGTAGGGGTTGCCGTTCAGCGCATGCACGGAGAGCGCCGTGATGCGGGTAGTCAGCCGCGCCAGATAAGTGGTGCGGGCGAAGGCGAACACGCTTAGCGCTGTCATCACCGCGGTGCCGTTCATCAGCGCGAGGCCTTCCTTGGGCTTCAGGCAATAAGGGGTCAGCCCGTGCTCGGTAAACACCTCCGCCGTAGGCCGCCGCTGGCCGTCATGAAAGACGTCCCGCTCACCGCACAAGACGGCGGCCAGGTAAGATAGCGGCGTGAGATCCCCGCTGGCCCCGACAGAGCCTTCTTCAGGAATCACCGGTATCACGTCATGTTCAAGCAACCATGCCAAGCGCTCAAGCAGCTCGACACTGACGCCGGATACGCCGCGACAAAGCGAGACAAGGCGTACCATGATCACCGCCCGCGCGGCCTCAACCGTTAGCGCCTCGCCCAGCCCGCAGCCATGAAAGGTGTACAGCTGGCGGGGCAGTTGCTCCAGGTCGGAGGCGGAGACTTCGCGGGTGCAGGAGTCGCCATAACCGGTGGTAACGCCGTAGACGACGCCCTCTTCCTCGAGCAGGCGCTCAAGAAAGGCATTGCCTTTGGCAATACGCTTACGGAAATCGGGTGCCGTCGACAGAGTGACGCGACGGCGACCTTCGGCAACAGCCAGCACGTCTTCAAGGCTGACCATCGATCCATCCAGAATGAGCGGCGCGCTAGTGAGGGGCCCCGCCGTCGGGTCACGCAGTATCGTCATGAAGGTATCCAGTATCATTTATCCAGAAGGGATAAAAATTGAACCATTGCAGCGGGTGCCGCCGAACGCGTTCGGCCAAGTGGTCGGCATGTGCCTGCATGGTATCGGTAATCCACGTTTCACGCTGACGACGAGGCAGGTCCCGGGTGTCGCCAAGAAGCTCAAAGTCGATTCTGAAGTGGTCATCATCGCGCACGCAGGCCAGCGTATAGAGGGGGCAACGCAGCAAGGTGGCCAAGCGGAAAGGGCCTTCCGGGAAGCTTGCCTGGTCGCCGAGAAAATCAAACGACTGGGTTCGCTCTCCTGACAGGGGAAGGCGGTCGGCGGCGATGACCACATAGCCACCGGCGTTAATACGCTCGGCCAGCGTCTGGGCAGTGGCTGGGGTGACTTCGCTGACTTCGAGAATCTGTGGGCGCGGCTTGCCCGTGACGCGTTCAAGCAGAGCATTGAACTTGCGTGCATTGCGGGTGTGCATCATCACCGTCAGGTCGAGGTTGGTATGGCGTTCGGTCAGCGCATTCACTACGTCAAGATTGCCGTGGTGGGCGACAAGGATCAATCCGCCTTGACCGCCAGCGATCGCTTGAGTGAAGCGCTCGACCCCGCTACCCACCAGGCGTTCGTCGGCAATATGGCCGCTCCACGCTTCGACCTTGTCCATCAGCGTTTCGCCAAAGGCCAGAAAGTGGCGATAGCTGTGCCACCAACGGGCGACAGGCTGCTGCTTGAGCATGGGGTAAAGGCGTTGCAGAAAAGCCTGGGAAGCACGTCGCGCCGTGGTGTGGACGAGAAAATACCAGAGCATGACTGGCCATAGTGCCAGCCGAAAAGGCCAGCGGCCCAGGCGCCGCTGTATAGCCACCATCAGGGTCATCCCCAGCAGCGTGCCGCGTTCGCCGATCCGCGCCCAGTGGTAGTTCATGGGCTCGCCTCGCGGTGTGGCTGAAAGCGCCGGGCGAGCAAGCGTGGCAGGCGCCACAACATGCCGAAAAACAGGCGCGTATGCATCAGCGATATCTGCCGGTTATCACGCCATACGGCAAAATGGCTGATACCGTCGCGGGGGTAGTGCACGCGTACCGGCCGGTGCATCATGGCGCCTTGTTCCCAGTGCCAGCGCACCAGCACTTCGGTATCGAAGGTCATGCGATTGCCACAGGGGTGGCGGGCCAGCATTCGGTTGAGCGGTGCCACCGGGTAGAGCCTGACACCACACATCGAGTCGCGAATATCCAGCGATAAGGTATTTATCCACACCCAGATATGGGTGGCGTAGCGGCCATAGAAGCGCACTCGGGGCACGCTAGCGTCATATCGAGGATAACCCACTACCAGCGTGTGCTGGGCTACCGTTAGCGTGGCGAGAAACGCGGGCAGATCATCGACCCCGTGCTGGCCGTCGGCATCGACCTGAAGTGCATGGCTGAACCCCAACTGCTCGGCGTAGCGTAATCCGGCACGTACAGCCGCCCCCTTACCCTGGTTAGTCTCAAGGCGCAGCAGGTGATGGCCCTGTTCAGCCAAGCGATCCAAAACGGCGGCACACTGTTGATCACTGCCGTCATCGACCAGCAGCAGCGGTATCTCCAGCGCTGTTAGTTCCTCGCATAGCGGGGTGATTGTCGCTGGATGGTTATACACAGGGATAAGGATACAGGGCCTTGGCTCAGCCATGCTGATCTCCCTTGGGCGTTTGCAGGCGAACCTGCCCGGTGCAGTGGCGCCCTTCCTGGGAGTCAATGCTAAACGCGATGCCATCCTCGCGGCGGGTCAGCTGTAGGGTGAAACGAGTGCCAGGCAGTAGTGCGCGCGTAAACTTCAAGCGCTCGATACCCAGAAACAGGCCTCTGTGGCCAAAGATATCGTGGGCATAATGGATGGCCCACTGCACCATCACCACGCCCGGAACCAGCGGGTATTGATCAAAGTGGCCTTCCAGAAACACCAGCCGCTCCGGAACTTCCAAGGTGAGCAGGCGACTATTGGCATCAAGAGGGTGCTCTCCCAGCCAGCGCGGCACTTTCGGGTCGTCCAGGTCGGCAAACAGGCGGTTGATCAGTGTGCGGTCCAGCTTTCCCTGGGCATTGCTTGGCAGCGTTTCAACAAAGCGCCAATAGCGGGGCACGGCAATAGGCTCCAGGTGGTCGGAAAGGTTTTCGCGCATACGCTGGATCAAATGCTGCCGAGCATCACGCTGGTGCGGAATCGATGGTTTGTCCAGCACGATCACGGCGCCCAAGCGGCTGTCGGCGCGGTCAAGGTCGACACAGCGTACCTCGCTGACCGCTTCCACTGCCGTAAGAATGCGCTCGACATGGTCGAGCGAGATGCGCTTGCCGCCAATCTTGACCAGGCGATCCGCTCGGCCCAGCAGCGTGAAGCCGTCATCTGCCGGCGCCGCCTGGTCAGGCTGATGCCACCACTGTTGAGGCGTCTCCAGAAACGGCGACCGCAAACTCAGGCTACCGTTTTGAAACGATAACTCCACGCCGGGCAGCGGCTGCCAGCTGGAACGGCGTGTTTGGCGACGCTGGGCAATGCCGCCCGTTTCGGTACTGCCATAAATCTCGATGACCGGCGCCTGTAACAGGCGTTCAGCAAGCTGAGCATGTGCCAGCGCCAAGGGTGCACCCGATGAGAACACGCGGGCAGGCGGCGTAGCGGCGTGCCAGGGCAGGTGTTCAGGCAAGCGCGACAGCTGCGCAGGGGAGCTGACCACGACCGGGTGCAGGCCTGCTGTATCGGCTTCCTGCAAACGGGCCATTAGCGCTTCGGGATAACGGCTTTCACCACCGCAGAACGGCGCGCCCGCACATAAGGGGTGCAGTATGCCGGTGAGCAGCCCGTAAATATGCTGGTGGCTGACCTGGGAAATAACCCCGCTGTCTACCAGTGGCCAAAGCCTGGCGTGGGCTGATAACTCTGCCTCCAATTGATCAAAACGCTTGGCTAACTGAACGGGGTTGCCGGTGGAGCCTGAGGTGGATAGCACAACGGCGGTAGCGCTCGGGTCCAGAAATGCCGTGCGGGGGCGTGTTTCAGCGCCCTGCGGGAGCCGCGGCTCAGGCATATCGGGCAGGGTGCCATCGACTTCGCTTGCCAGCCGGGAGAGCGTTTCGGGGCGATCATCGGCGGGTAGCACGGCGACCCGGCCGCTTTCCCATAAGGCGATCAGTGCGGCGCAGAACGCTAGCGGTTGCTGCTGGCACAGCAGCCAACGGCCGGCGGGTTTGTCCGCCAGCCAGTGGTGCCATGCATCAATATGCGCCGTAAGCGAAGCGCCACACACCCAGTGGCTGGGAAGTGACTCATGACGGGGAGCGGATCTACGCCAGGGTAACTGAGTAAGCGAGATAAAGGTCATGTCAGGCGGCTCCGCAGCTGATGACGTATTAACCATTCACCGGTAAACATGACGGCGATTAGGCCATAGCTGATGGCACCGTTGTACAGTGTCCATGTTGCCAAGCTTGCGTACAGCGCTGTCCAGCTTGCGATGGCACCGTTGAGTATGAAAAAGCCACACCATGCCCAAGTGACATTTCGGGTATAGCGTATGCCGGCGGCGGGCAGCTCGGGCTCGCGCAGGCGCGCCAAACGTTCGATGACCGGCACTCCTCGCCACAGGCTAGAGAGAAAAATAGCCAGCATGACCGCGTTTACGGCCACGGGGTATGCGCGCATGCCGAGTTCCGCGTGCCCCAGCCCGCCCAGGGCGACCAGCAGAACCGCCGCAGCGGCTGCCAGATAGCGCGCTTGAGGCATTCTCCAGGCGAGTAGTGCCGCACCGATGACCAGTAACGGCCAGCTGCCAACGTCATCATGCAAAAGCAGTACCAGTAGTGGCCACATCAACGCGCACGCCATGCTTGCGTATTTGGACATGGTTACTGCTGCATCAAGTGTTCGACGGCAGTGACAACATCGCTGATCGTGCGCACTGATTTGAAATCCTCAGGCTTGATGCGTCGTCCAGTGAATTGCTTTAGCTCGACGACAAGGTCCACCGCGTCGATGCTATCGATATCCAGGTCCTCATAGAGGCGGGCGTCGGGCTCTATTTCGCTGGCATTGAGGTCAAACAGATCAACCAGTGTCTTGCGAATATGGGCGAGTATTTCTTCGCGCTGGTGATCAGCGGTTTCAATTGACACGGCGGGCCTCCACGAGTGCTTGCAGCGCCGCGAGGCTTTCGAAATGGCGACGCGTCTCATCGGCCTCGGAATCAAGCTTGATACCGTACTGCTTTTGCAGTGCCAGCCCGAGTTCAAGCGCATCGATAGAGTCAAGTCCTAGCCCTTCGCCAAACAGGGGAGCGCTTGGGTCAATATCGGCAGGCGTAATATCTTCAAGCTCTAGCGCGTCAATGATGAGACGCTTGAGTTCAAGTTCCAGCGCCTGATTGCAGGTTTCTATCATGATGGAAGTGTTCCAGTTCTCTGTTGAAGTGGTCGCTCAGCCATTGAGTTAGTTGTCTAGCGAGCTGGCCGGTTGGTTGTTGGCTAGCGGAATCAACGTGCAGGTCGTCAAGCACGCTAAGCTCCATTAAAACCCTGGTAGCGGGGATGTGGTACCAGGGTTCGTGTTTTGTCAGTGTGGTCGGCGTGCAGCGTATCAGGACAGGGGTGAGCGCTGTACCGGTGCGTAGGGCGATATTTGCTCCCCCGCGACGAAATTTGATCGGGCGTTTCGGGCTAGTGCGGGTGCCTTCAGGAAATAGAATCAGTGAGTCACCTCGTTGCAGGCTCTGACGGGCAGCCTCCAGCACTGACTCGGGGTCATCGTTGGTGATATAGCCCGCAGCACGAATAGGGCCGCGGGTAATAAAATTGCGGGTCAGCCGACCCTTTACAATGCAGTTGGCATGAGACGTGTAAGCGATTAAAAAAATAACGTCGATGAGCGAGGGGTGATTGGCAATCACAAGCAATCCAGGGCGTTTGAGGCGCTCAGGGTTGTCAACGCGGTAATCAAGCACGCCAAGGCCTTTCATCAAATTGATGAATCCGAGAAAGCAGACGCGGATAAGGCGGCGCGCCAGGTAGCGGCGCCGCTCAGTATTACGCACGCAGAGATTCAACAGTGGCGCAATCACCAAGCCAATGAAAAGGCCACCGATCCCGAAGACGGTGAAGGAAATAGCCGTACCCAAGCCGCGATACAGTTGGTTGATACTCATTCCTGCTCCAGATGCCAGCGCTGTCGACCGTTTAGGAAAGCGGTCTCCCCACTAAGCCACTGCAGCACATTGACCGGTGTCGGAGAAGCGCTGTGGGCTGATGTAGATGCCGTGATGGCGCGACCTCGTTGCAGAGTTAAGCGCATGCCAATAACACAGGCTGTGCCTGGATGCTGTGTTTCGCCCTGATAGGCCGCAGGAAGACAGCTTTCTGAAAATGCGGCAACTACGGCGGGGTAGCCCGCTTGCAAATACCCATACGACTCGTGAAGAAGCGCATCAAACTCATCACCACAAGCGCCTAACGCCTGCAAGGGACGGTGATGCGATTGCGCAATAGAGTGAACGCCCAGAATAGCGTTATGCACTGACATTGAGAAGCGGGTAGGGGAAATCGGGTCGCCCCGCTGCAGACTCTCCAGCATTGCGAGCGTATGCGTCGTATCGCCATGCCGTGAGGCATGCACCAAGGGGGCGTTAGCCTGTGGGTCGAGTTCTCGCAGAATATCGCAAGTGGCGCGCCCCGTATCATCAAGCCGTCGCCGCAGCATAGCAGGCAGTTCGCTACTCAGTTGGGCCGAAATAAGACGATTTGGCTTAACGGTTGCCATTGCCTCTTCAGGAAGCCAGCCCCGCCAGTCTTCGATAAATAGAGAAAAGGACACCACTAGCAGCCTGCTCAAAAAAGGCGTCTACTTTAACTTAATTATAGGGTGTGGAAAAGGAATGTGGCTCAAATGATGCGAAACGGTGAGGTTATCTCAAAAGGCAGATCGTTCAAGGCTTGAGGCAATAATGCTGACTTTGTCTAAGTTGACATAGCCTCCTCCAAGGGGGAAGCTTTAACTCTTGGTAAATAACTTTATTAGATAAAAACTACCTGAATCCGTGAGACCGGCCCCCGGAAGCACTTCTAACCCA
>NZ_JABUZE010000177.1:0-738 GCF_014897805.1 Halomonas sp. 3F2F | reverse complement strand
TGTTGATAGGGAAAGTATCGGCGCCAGCTTCACGGATTCAGGTTTTTGTGATCCAACCCGATTTGCTCAGCCAGCTAACTTCCTTTTCCCGGATATCCATGCGCTGCTCTGATTCAACCAATTCCCGAAGAACTCTGAGTTCTTTGGGATTGAGGTGTGGCAGGGTCATTCTCACCTTTTTTTTAAAGTTGGCCAGATCTCTCTCTTTTCTTAAACTAGCCTTTCGATCATTCTGCAAACTTAAGATCTTGAGACATCCAATTTCAAGCAACCTGACTACAAGGTATGAAACGGAGAACGCTCCAACTGTCAGGAAAAGAATTATGTAATCATCGGGAAAGCCAATATTAGAGAATAGTTTTGAGGCTGGCCTCCAGAGCAATAGAACAAGCAAAACCGTACCTAGTGCTCTAGCTGCTGATGTTACAGATGAGATCGAATCAAAGAATCTAATAGCCCATTCAGGCACAAAACCCCCTAAATTTAACGGTTTATGAGTGCGCATGCGTGCCTTTCTGGCAACAAGCACCTAACTATCTATCTGTAATGCTTCGTTAACTTAGGTGTACAACATATCCCATTCGTCACCTAGAACCCAACGCAGCGCTGATAACTTCCCGTTGATTATTCCCCACTCAAAGTCACTCCATGGGCCTGTATCTTCATATTTCTCTTCAATGCGTTCAGCTGATTTAATGTAAGCGTTCATCCTACGACGTAGTTGACCTACTTCACGTC
>NZ_JABUZE010000178.1:0-7308 GCF_014897805.1 Halomonas sp. 3F2F | reverse complement strand
TGGGATAGCGTGGCGGCGTTTTTCCCCGCCACCGGCAGCACGCCGATTCGTGGCATTAACCTAATCGAGTTTAATGACGATGACCCTGCGCGCTTGTCTGAGCGGGTGCGGGCGTTCACGGAACACTTGAGCCAAGACCCCACGGTAGAGCGTTTAGGCTATACCCTGGCGGAAGGTCGTCCGCAGATTCAAAAAGTTTACGCCATGCGCAAACGCTCGGTGGGCTTGCTGGGCAATGTGCAGGGCGAAAAGCGCCCAATTGCGTTTGTCGAAGATACCGCCGTACCACCGGAGCACTTGGCTGACTTTATTACTGAGTTCCGCGCCGCGCTGGATGCCCGGCAGCTCTCCTACGGCATGTTTGGCCATGTCGATGCGGGCGTGCTGCACGTGCGCCCGGCACTGGATATGAAAGATCCCGAGCAGGAAAAACTGATTCGTGAGATTTCCGATCAAGTGGCAGCCCTGACCCAGAAGTACGGCGGGTTGTTATGGGGGGAGCACGGCAAAGGTGTGCGCTCGGAGTACGGCCCCAAATTCTTTGGTGAGTTATACCCCAGCCTGCAGCGCGTTAAAGCCGCGTTTGATCCGCATAACCAGCTAAACCCCGGCAAAATTGCGTCTCCCGCTGAACACCATGAACTAATCGCCAAAGACAGCGATCCTGAACTGTTAACGGTTGATGGCGTCACCCTGCGCGGCCAGTTGGACCGCACCATTGATGAACGAGCGTGGCAGGCCTATGACGCGGCGGTGTACTGCAACGGCAATGGTGCCTGCTACAACTATGACCTTGATGACCCCATGTGCCCTTCCTGGAAGGCTACCCGTGACCGTGTGCATTCGCCCAAAGGCCGTGCCAGCTTGATGCGTGAGTGGCTGCGTCTGCAGTCCCAGGCAGGGATCGATGTCGTTGAGGAGTCGCGCAAAAAGAAAACCGAAAACGGCTGGGGCTTTATTAAAAGCTTTCCGCTACGCGTCGCCAATACGCTCAGCCGTAAGCAACACCACGACTATTCTCACCAAGTTTACGATGCCATGGCGGGCTGTTTGGCGTGTAAATCCTGTGCAGGCCAGTGCCCGATTAAGGTCAATGTGCCGCAGTTTCGTTCACAGTTTTTAGAGGTCTACCACGGCCGCTATTTGCGCCCACTGCGCGATTACCTGATCGGTGGCACCGAATTTATGTTGCCAACCCTTGCCAAGGTGGCGCCGCTGTATAACGCCCTACTTAAACAGCGCTGGGTCGATAGCCTAATGCGTCAAGGGCTGGGAATGAGCGACTCCCCCCAGCTTTCCCGCGCCAGCGTGAAAAAGCAGCTGCGCGCCTGGGGCGTGGCCGAAGCTACGCCCACCTCGCTTGCACTGCTGACTGAACAGCAGCGTGCCAACAGCGTGATCATTGTCCAGGATGCCTTCACCAGCCACTTTGAAGCCAAGCTGGTGATAGACGTGGTGGAACTGCTGTCGCGGTTGAATCTGCGGGTGTTCGTGATGCCATTTTCTGCCAACGGCAAGCCGCTGCAAGTGCAGGGCTTTTTAGGCGCCTTTGAGCGCACGGCGGAAAAACAGGCCAAGCGCCTGCGGGCACTGGCAGAGTTCGACGTACCCATGGTGGGGATCGACCCGGCGATGACGCTGACCTACCGCCAAGAGTACGTGAAAGCCTTAGGTGCCGAGCAGGTCCCCGAGGTGTTCATGCTGCAAGAGTGGCTGGCTACCCGTATGAACACGCTAGCGCCTCGCCCACTGAACCTAACCGACCCTGGCTTTAAGCTGCTGTCTCACTGCACCGAAAAGACCAACGCCCCAGGCAGCCCAAAGGCTTGGCAGCAGGTGTTTGCGGCATTTGGTTTAGAGCTGGAGTTAGCCATCACAGGGTGTTGCGGCATGTCGGGCACTTACGGGCATGAAACGCGTAATGTCGCAACCTCCAAAACCATTTATGCCCAATCCTGGCAGCCCCAGGTGGAAGCCGACGAAAACACGGGCAAGCTGCTCGCCACCGGCTACTCCTGCCGTAGCCAGGTGAAACGCTACTCAGCACAAACGTTGCACCACCCGCTTCAGGCACTACTTACATGCCTCAAGCGGGAAAGTTAATAAGCGTTTAACACCATTGATTAAAAAAACAGCTGCTTGAGGGCTTGGCCAGGGTCCTCTTCACGCATAAAGGCTTCACCAACCAAGAAACCGTTCACCTCATGGTCGCGCATTAGCTCCACGTCATCGCGGGTATGGATTCCGGATTCAGTGATGACCGTGACGCCTTCAGGAATGCGCGGCAGGAGGTCTAATGTGGTGTTCAGACTGGTCTCGAAGGTATGCAAATTACGGTTGTTGATGCCCACCAGCTTTAGATCCAGCGCTAGGGCACGCTCTAACTCAACGGCGTCATGCACTTCTACCAGTACATCCATGCCTAACGCATTGGCTTGCTGATGCAGATCGCGCAGCTGGGTGTCGTCTAGGGCAGCAACAATCAGCAGGATGCAGTCTGCACCGATGGCACGCGCTTCGGTTACCTGATAGCGATGGGTAATAAAATCTTTACGAATAACGGGAAGGTCACAGGCATCGCGGGCAGCGATCAGAAAGTCTTCATGCCCCTGGAAGAAATCGGCATCCGTTAATACTGACAAGCAGGCTGCGCCGCCCTCAGCATAACGCTTAGCGATATCGTCAGGATGAAAATCCTCACGTATCACGCCTTTGGAAGGCGAAGCTTTTTTCACCTCAGCGATAACCGCTGCGTCACCAGCGGCAATACGCGCATTCAGTGCAGCAATAAAGCCACGGGGGGCGCTTTGCTTGTCAGCCAACGCCAGCAGTTCTGCTTCAGAAACCGCTTGTCGGCGCTCGGCTACTTCTTCGTCTTTACGAGCCAAAATACGCGTTAAAATTGTTGGCGTTGCCTGGTCAGTCATTAGATTTTTTACCTTTTAAAGACGCTAGTGAAGTGTGAAAGCTCTCGAAGCTTCTCTAGCGGTAACTTTGAGGCCTGCGCATCCTGGGCCACCATCACCCCTTCTTTTAAGCTGTCGGCCACACCAGAGCAGTAAAGTGCGGCACCCGCATTAAGGGCCACTATATCTGCCGCCGCACCCTCGCCACTCAATGCGGCTTTTACCAGTCGTAAGCTGTCTTCAGCGCTGGCTGCTTTAAGCGTAGCTAAGCTTTGTCGCTCAATACCCAACTCTTCTGGAGTGATGGTGTACTCAGTAATTTCGTCATCTTTTAGTTCAGCCACGCGCGTCGGTGCCGCCAAGGAAATTTCATCCAAGCCATCTTCAGAGCACACCACTAACACGTGGCGACTGCCAAGCTTGCGCAGCACTTCAGCCATCAACGGCACTAACTCCGGCGAGTAAACCCCCAGCACCTGGTTAAGCGCACTTGCAGGGTTAGTCAACGGGCCAAGGATGTTAAACAGCGTGCGCACGCCCATCTCCCGGCGCGGCCCGATAGCGTAGCGCATAGCCGGGTGATGATTGGGGGCAAACATAAAGCCCACGCCAACCTGTTCGATACAGCGCGCTACCTGTTCAGGCTTAAGATCAAGGTAAATGCCGGCGATATCAAAAAGGTCTGCACTGCCCGACGAAGAAGAGACGCTGCGGTTACCATGCTTAGCGACATGAGCGCCCCCAGCAGCCGCCACAAAGCTAGCCGCCGTAGAAACATTAAACAGGTTCGCACCATCACCGCCGGTGCCGACAATATCCACTACGTTATCGGTGTGCAGTTCAACGCGCTTCATGAGTTCGCGCATCACCTGTGCCGCCGCGCTAATTTCCTCGGCGCTCTCGCCTTTCATGGCAAGCCCCACTAGCAGGCCACCAATTTGCGCATCGGAGGCTTCGCCGGTCATGATCTGGCGCATTAGCGCGTGCATCGCATTGAAAGAGAGGTCTTCGCGGCGCATCACCGCGTTAATTGCATCTCGCATTTGCATGAACAGAAAAGCCCCTAAAGCGTATAAATTTGGCAATCAGCCGCGTTTTAAAAAGTTAGCCAATAACGCATGGCCTTGGCGCGTGAGTATTGACTCAGGGTGAAACTGTACCCCTTCAACATCCAGGCTGCGATGACGAAAGCCCATTATCAGCCCTGGCGTAACGTCATCGTCTGCGGTCCAGGCAGTGATTTCAAAACACTCCGGTAAGCTTGTTTTGTCTACCACGAGTGAATGATAACGGGTCACTTCTAACGGGTTTTCAAGCCCGCTAAAAACACCCCGCCCACTATGTACAACGGCAGATGTTTTACCATGCATCACCTGGGGCGCTCGCACCACTTTACCACCGTAGACTTGTCCAATCGCCTGATGCCCAAGACAAACCCCCAAAATAGGCAGTTTACCCGCAAAGTGGTCAATCGCCGCCAACGATATGCCCGCCTCATTAGGGGTACACGGCCCCGGTGAAATGACTAGATGAGTAGGCGCTAAGGCGTCAATCTGTTCAAGGGTAAGCTCATCGTTGCGATAGGTCATGACCTCGGCACCCAGCTCACCCAGGTACTGGACGATATTGAATGTGAAGCTGTCGTAGTTATCAATCATCAATACACGTTGCACTACCTGCACTTGCGCCATCGCCGCAGCTACTCCATCACATTAATCAAACCCCTTGGTAGGGATGATACCCCAACCCAAGCACCACTTGCAGGGCCAAGGGTCGGCTAAAACATTCGCACTTCTAATACTCTGGTAATTTTCAGTGAGGAACAAACACTGAGTTTATCAGTAAATTATGAAGAGCTTTTCAAGGTAATCAAAAATCCTTAAAGCGACTGGTTAGCCCTTCCTGCTAGGTTTAAACAACTTGGCAGCATGACGAAACTGGCAACAGGCCATGACTGTCTTTATCATCTGCCGACTTTTTAATGCGTTAGGAGCGTGACATGGACAATCGAGCACCCTGGATAATAACGCTCGTATTGATGACGACTGTCAGCAGCCCTCACGCGCTGGGAGACACCTCGTTTAACGTCATCGCTTCGTTTTCAGTCATTAAAGATTTAGTGAAGCGTGTCGCAGGCGACAGCATCGGCATTACAACCATTGTGCCCACAGGTGAAGATGTTCACCGCTGGGAGCTTCAACCGCCAAATGCCCTGGCTGTCGAGGAAGCTGACATTGTTTTCTACAACGGGTATGGGCTAGAGCCATGGATACGGCATATTGAAGCCATGGCAGACGATTCACTAACGCTGACAGCACTTGCAGAAAGTGCCGACTATGAGCTGCTAGCGATTCCGGTAGGCCAATATAGAGACAGCGCTGATCCGCATATGTGGATGGACCCAAAAGGGGCAGCCGCTTATGTTGATGTGATAGAAGAAACGCTTATCGAACGCTATCCCGAGCAGGCTGAGGCGTTTGCCACGCGCGCCGCTGAAACTCGTGAAGCACTGGCGCTGTTAGATCATCAACTTAGGGAGCGCTTGGAAGGCATTCCGCAAACGAATCGCATGCTCACTACCAGCGAAGCCTCCATGGCTTACTTTGCCCGTGCCTACGGTTTTGAGTACGCCGCCATTTGGGGGATTGGCAGTGAGACAATTGGCAGTGCACAGGCGATGGAAGCAATGAGCATGCAGCTTTCACAAAAACGCCCGCCTGCACTGTTCTATGAAAGCACCTCTCCCTATATCCACATGGATGCACATGCCCGAGCAACGGAGCTTTCGCTGGCAGGGCCTTTATACGTAGATACCTTGAGTGATACTGACGGCCCCGCTTATAACTACCCTGCTATGTTGCGCCATAACGCTGAATTACTGCATGAATACCTAGGCGGCGCACGGGCAGAAAAGCAGCCCTAGAAAAAACAGCCCCATCACCGACTGTTTTACTCCGTCAGCGCCAGCAATGAGCTAATGATCACGTCAGGCTGGCTATGCTCAATCGGCTCGCCGTGGTTATAGCCGTAAGGTAACGCCACGGTAGTAAAGCCAGCAGCTTTGCCCGCGGCGATATCGTGGCGTGAATCGCCTACCATGACACTTGCCGAAGGTGGGATATCCAGCTGTTGGGCTACATGGAGTAGCGGCAACGGGCTGGGTTTTTTCTCGGCAAGCGTGTCACCGCCAACACAGTGCGCAAATAGCGCCAATAGCTCAAAATGGCTCAAAATTGGCGCAATAAAGCGCTCAGGCTTGTTGGTAATCAACACCAGCGGATAGCCCGCCTTGTGCAAATCGTGCAGTGCTGTTCGCACGCCTGGGTAGAGCCTGGTTAGCGCATTGGGGGCAGCACCGTAATGGCGCATAAAAGCGTCATAGGCGGTGGTTTGTAATACCTGCCCCGGCGCCTCTGATAACGCCCAGGTTAGTGCTCTTTCGACAAGTACCTGCGCACCATTACCCACCCAGTTACGCACATGCTCTTCACTGGGCACAGGCAGCCCAACATCGCTGAGCGCGCGCTGAACCGCTATCGCTAGATCCGGGACCGAATCAATTAAAGTGCCATCTAAATCAAATGCAATTAACCGTTTACCCTGCAAAATGGCATGCACGCTCTCTCTCCCTAGGCTAGGTAAAAATATTTTTCAAAAAATGGCCGTTAGTAAACGTAATCGCCGTTAATTCTTTTATCCTACCGACTTAGCACGTCGCCAACCACGCCCGAAAGCTCTATGCTGTGATCATCTTATCCGAGGAGAAAGTAATGACCATCCCCCGAATTGTGATCGTCGGCGGCGGCGCTGGCGGACTTGCTCTAGCAACACGCTTAGGACGCACGCTGGGCAAAAAAAAGCGCGCCGAGATTGTCCTGCTAGACCGCAATGCCACCCATGTATGGAAACCACTTTTACACGAACTCGCTACCGGAGTATTGAACTCCAGCATGGATGAAGTGGATTACCGTGGCCACTCTTCCACACACCATTACCGCTACCAGCGCGGCTCTTTAAATGGCCTTGACCGCGAACAAAAAGTCATTCACCTAGCACCCATCAAAGATGAAGACGGCGTTGAAATCCTTCCCTCTCGAAAACTAACCTACGATTATTTAGTAATAGCGCTCGGCAGTATTTCAAATGATTTTGGCACGACGGGCGTTGCGGAACACTGCCACTTTATTGATTCGCCTCAGCAGGCCAAAGCGTTTCAGCGCGATATGATCAATACCTTTTTGCGTTATACCGATCCAACGCTGCGCCAAAACGCTGAACTGACCATTGGCATTGTAGGCGGCGGCGCAACGGGCGTAGAGCTTTCTGCCGAGCTTCTAGATGCTTCGCGCTTGCTTAACCCCGCCTTATTCACGAGGGCGCTGATTGAGCGGTCTGAAGGTAC
>NZ_JABUZE010000176.1:0-1506 GCF_014897805.1 Halomonas sp. 3F2F | reverse complement strand
GACTTCGAAGGCGACCGGGTCACTAACACCAACCTCTCCCAGGGTCAGCGCAAGCGTCTGGCGATGCTGCTGGCCGTTGCGGAGCAGCGCGATCTACTGCTGTTGGACGAGTGGGCCGCCGACCAGGATCCTCAGTTCCGGCGAGTGTTCTACCGCCAACTACTGCCCCAATTAAGGGCACTCGGCAAAACGCTGGTGGTGATCAGCCACGATGATCATTACTTCGACCAGGCCGACCGGCTACTGGAAATGCGCGGTGGGCAGCTAGTTGAACTCACCGGTGAGCAACGTGAAGCGGCCAGCCGCGATGCGGTGGCGAGGGTGAGTGGGTAGTTATTGATGTGAGTCGCTTAGCGTTATTAATTTAGTGCGTGGTATCGCTCGGCTAAGCCGCGCCCTGATTATGGCGAAGCTGAAAGAGGTCATAATTGGTCTGCATGGATAGCCAGAATTCGGCGCTTCCGGCGTCCAATTTTTCCAGAGCCAATGCCATTTCAGGTGTGACGGAGGCGCTGCCGTTAATTACCCGGTTCAGGGTGTTGCGGTGGCAGCCGAGCTGTTCGGCGACCGATGCCACGCTGCCAATCTTGTGGCCGTCTTCATCCTCAATCAGGCGCTGCCGGATAATGCGGCCCGGATGTGAAGGGTTATACATCGCCATGGTTTGTTCTCCCATCAGTGATAGTCGTCATAGTCCAGCAGGTAAACATTTCCGTCTCGAAATTCGAAGAACAGTCGCCAGTTCCCTGACACCTTGATGGCATACTGGCCGTCCAGCTTTCCAGTTAGGGGGTGAAGGCCCCAGTTGCCAGCAGCTATATCGTCAAGACTGGTGGCTGCGTCCAGTACGGTCAGGCGATCACGGAGACGGTCGACATGATCGGCACGGACGCCCCTGGTGCTGCCTTTCTCGACAAACAACCTTAGTCCCTTATGCTTGATACTTTTAATCATCCATCGTATGCCCAACTGGCTTTTATTGATTGTAGCGTGTCGCGCGACAGTGTGCAATTCTGCCGAGGCTCGCTCGGACAGCTGCATCACCACCCGCAACGCTTGCCATCAGCTTTTGCGCCGCTTGATGGCTTTGGGAGCATAACCGAAGAAGCGTGTGAAAGCTGAGCTGAAGTTGCTTGGGTGCCGATAGCCTGTGGCATAGGCAGCCTGAGCGACCTGTTGACCGCTCTCCAGCAGCGCATGGGCGTGACGCATGCGCTGTTGGTGAAGAAAGTGCTGAGGGGTCGTGCCAAACATACGACGAAACCCCTGCTTGAGTTTTTGTTCCCCTAATCCTACCCGAGCTCCTAAATAAGTCAGCGTCAATGGACGGTCTAACTCGCTGAGAAGAATCTCGCGGGCCTGAACGATGCGTTCGGCATCTACGCTGGCAATGTGCTGTGTGGGGCGGGGTTCTGGCAGCAACGCTTCGAGCTGTTCCCCCAGTAGGCTAAGGGCGTGGATATGTTGCTGGATGCGAGAACCGCCTGTTTGGAGGCATGCCTGGAG
>NZ_JABUZE010000174.1:0-2161 GCF_014897805.1 Halomonas sp. 3F2F | reverse complement strand
CGTGATGAAGCTGAAACGGAAGCCGATCTGGATCGGGATATCCGGCGGGCCAAGACGATTCTCTCGCTAGATGCCGCCATGAACAAAGTTGACCGTTTCCTAAAGACGCACAGCCCAAGGATGGGGCGGGGGAAGCGAATCAAGGAAGTGAAGAGCAATCTGACCGATAACGAAAGTGCCAAAATGACGACCAGTAAGGGCACGATCCAGGGCTATAACGGTGTCGCTACGGTGGATAAAAAGCACCAGATCGTCATTGACGCTCAGGCCTTCGGCGAAGGTCAGGAACATCACACCTTGCAGCCCGTACTGGAAATGGTCGAAGCCCGTTTTAAGAAACTGGGGATTGCGGAGAATATCTACCAAAAAGGCACCGTCGTCACCGCCGATACCGGTTTCGCGAATGAAGCCAATATGAAGTACCTTCACGAGCGACGGATTAATGGCTATATCCCTGATAATCAGTTCCGCAGCCGAGATCCGAGATTCACCGACCAGAAAAACAAATACGGCAAGCGCCACCAGAACTTACCAGATAAAGGCTGGCGAGAGACGACGCCAGCTAGCGCGTTCCAGTTTGATCCAGTAGAGCTAACGTGTATCTGCCCAACCGGTGAAAAACTGTCCTACCGCGGGCAACGAGAAACTGACAATGGCAAGACCCGGGTACACTTTGAAGGGCGCTTGCTGCAATGTCGACACTGCTCAAAGAAATACCGATGCATGCAAAATCCGAGCTCGGCCGACCATCGCAACGGTGCAGGGCGACAAGTGTCTTTTGTTATCGAGAACAAACGCTTACCCAATTATACTGACTGGATGAAGCACCGAGTCGATAGCCCCAAGGGCAAAGAAATTTACAGCCATCGTATGTCA
This sequence comes from Halomonas sp. 3F2F, assembly GCF_014897805.1. Lineage (NCBI taxonomy): Bacteria > Pseudomonadati > Pseudomonadota > Gammaproteobacteria > Oceanospirillales > Halomonadaceae > Halomonas > Halomonas sp. 3F2F. The sequence continues at coordinate 1,285 of NZ_JABUZE010000174.1, read as the reverse complement.
GTCGTGGAGCCCGTCTTCGGCAACATTGGCACAACGAAAAGACTGAACCGCTTCAGCCTTCGGGGTAAGCAAAAGGTGCAAGGCCAGTGGCAGCTCTACTGCTTGGTACACAATATTGAGAAGTTGGCGAATTACGGCCACTTGGCCGCATCATGAAGGGCTTAGAGCGGGGTAAGTTGCTTTTTAAGAGCAAAAGGCCGTCTTCAACAAGCTTTAGTTGGGCGCCCAAGTGGCTAAATGCCGATATGAAGATTACTCAGCCAGATGACCAGCTGGGTAAATGAATAAGGACAACAGGCGGTGGAAACGGCTCGAAATCGGGTTTTTCTACAGCCTCGTTAGCCGATGCCACGGATCAAAATAATTGCACAACAAACTTCAGCGCAATCTTTATTGTTGATTTAGATAATTTTAGATTGGTGAATGACATCCAGGGCCACGAGAGTGGCGATCAATTACTGATTAATGTCGCCCAAAATTTGCAAATACATTTGCCCCAGGAGGCAACCGTTGCCCGCTTTAGTAGCGATGAGTTTGTCGTACTGTTAAATACATTAGGTGAACAGCAAGGTAAAGCAACGCACAACGCTGAACGCCTTGCAAGGCAGCTCTTAGAAGCGGTTGCTAAGCTGCGTAACGACCGGGCACTGCCGATTACCGCCAGCATTGGTATTTCACTGTTTAAGTGTTTGGGGTTGAGTGTGAACAGTGTTTTACAACAAGCAGACATGGCACTTCAACAAGCCAAAGCGGCTGGTGGCAATTCGTTGCGCTTTTTTAATATGGAGATGCAAACCAGTGTGCTGGAGAGGGCTAGGCTTGAGGGGGATCTGCATCAAGCCTTAGAGCGCAACGAGCTGTCGCTACACTACCAAGTGCAGGTTAATCATCAAGGCGTCACTACTGGCGTTGAGGCCTTATTACGCTGGTATCACCCACAGCGGGGCTGGGTATCACCAGCTACCTTTATTCCTCTTGCGGAAGAAAACGGGTTGATTCTGCCTATTGGGCACTGGGTGTTGAAATTAGCCTGTGAACAGTTAGCAAAATGGGCGCAGCAGCCTGCTTATGAGGCACTCACTATCTCAGTTAACGTGAGTTCGGTGCAGTTCCAGCAGCCTGGGTTCGTACGTGATGTAGAAAGCTTGTTAGCACTAACCCAGGCACCGCCGAGTCGTTTGGTGCTGGAAGTGACGGAGAGCCTATTGATGAGCGAACCCACGCGAGTACGTAGCACCATGTCCTGAATTCAACTAATAAGTGCAGCACCTGCGGTTTCTAGTGC